>JAEXXY010000007.1 GCA_023451855.1 Actinomycetes bacterium | reverse complement strand
CCCTGGGCCTACGCGTGGCCGCGCGACAGCGCGTTCGTCGCCGCCGCCTATGCCGTGTCCGGGCATGAGGACGACGCCTGGCAGGTGTGGCGCTTCCTCGCCCGGGTCCAGCGCCCCAACGGTGGCTTCGAGGCGCGCTACCGCCTCGACGGCTCCGGCTCGCCCGACGACCGGCCGCGCCAGGCCGACGGCGCCGGCTGGGTCCTCTGGGGCCTCGAGACCACGCGCACGGCGACAGGGGCTCGCGTGCTGCCGACCGAGCTGCGCGCCCTGCGCGACCGTGCCGTGCGGTTCGCCCTCGACCAGACCCGCGACGGCCACCGCCTGCCGGACGCGACCCCCGACTACTGGGAGGTGCCTGAACGGGACGTGACGCTGGGTACGGCCGCCCCGCTCGCGGCCGGGCTCGAGGCGGCGGCGAGGAGCCTTGAGGCGGAGGGGAACGCCGCCGCCTCCGGCCGATGCGCGGCCGCCGCGCGACGCCTGCGCGTCCTCGTCCGGACGACGTTCGGGCCCACATACGAGCGGCACGGCTCCTCCGGCGGCCTCGATGCCGCGGTCGCCGTGCTCATGCCACCCTTCACGGAGCTCGACGACGCCGCGGCCGTCCGCGCCTGGGAGCGCTACCCCGTGCTCGCACTCCGCGAGGCCGGCGGCCTGGCCCCCGGAGCAGCATGGAAGTCCGACGGGGTGTCGTGGACGCCGGAGACCGCCCTCGTCGGTTACACGGCTGCCGCGTCGGGACGCGTCGAGCTGGCAGAGCGCTGGATGGGCTGGCTCGAGGGCCACTGCACCGCGTGGGGGAGCCTGCCGGAGAAGGTGCTGCCCGACGGGCGTCCGGCCGGACCGGCGCCGCTCGCGTGGACCGCGGCGCTCGTCGTGCTCACCGACCACGAGCTCGAGGCCCGCCGCGCCGACCTGCCCGCGGGCTGACGCCGACGGCGCTCAGTGGGCGGGCGACGCTGCCGGCTCGACGAGCTCGACGAGGACGCCACCGGCGTCCTTGGGGTGGATGAAGTTGACCCGGCTGTCGCTCGTGCCGCGCTTCGGGGTGTCGTAGAGCAGGCGCAGGCCCCGCTCGCGCAGCGTCGCGCAGACGGCGTCGAGGTCGGCGACTCGGTAGGCGAGCTGCTGGATGCCCGGGCCGCTGCGGTCGAGGAACTTCGCGATCGTCGACTCGGGCGACAGCGGCGCGAGCAGCTGGATGCACGAGCCGGACTCGCCGACGCCCATCATCGCCTCACGCACCCCCTGCTCCTCGTTCGTCTCCTCGTGGAGCAGCGCCATTCCGTAGGTGTCGCGGTAGAACGCGATGGCGGCGTCGAGGTCGGGCACCGCGATGCCGACGTGGTCGATGTGCGTGAACAGGGGACCGGTCAGCGTGCTCATGCGACCAACCTAGGACCGCCGGCACCGGGGCAGAAGCCGGGACGCGTGTGCGCTTGGTCATGCTCCGACGGGTCCTCCAGCAGGCGAGACTAGAGTGACCCGGACATCCGCCAGACATCCCCCGATGACGTTGGAGAGGCATTCCCATGACTTCTGACCGCCCCACCTCGGTGATCGTCGCCGGAGCCCGCACCCCCATGGGCCGGCTGCTCGGGTCGCTCAAGGACTTCTCCGGGGCCGACCTCGGCGGCATCGCGATCAAGGGTGCCCTCGAGAAGTCGGGCGTGGCGCCCGAGCAGGTCGAGTACGTCATCATGGGCCAGGTGCTGCAGGCCGGCGCCGGCCAGATCCCGGCCCGCCAGGCCGCCCACGCCGCCGGCATCCCGATGACCGTGCCGGCCCTGACCATCAACAAGGTCTGCCTCTCGGGCATCAACGCCATCGCGATGGCCGACCAGCTGATCCGCGCGGGGGAGTTCGAGGTCGTGGTCGCCGGCGGCCAGGAGTCGATGACCAATGCCCCGCACCTCATGACGAAGTCGCGTGAGGGCTACAAGTACGGCGACGTGACGATGCGCGACCACATGGCCTTCGACGGCCTGTGGGACGCCTTCACCGACCAGGCCATGGGCCTGCTCACCGAGCAGGCCAACACCGGCTCGCAGGCCTTCACCCGCGAGGAGCAGGACGAGTTCTCGGCGCGCAGCCACCAGCTCGCCGCCAAGGCGTGGAAGGACGGCCTCTTCGAGGACGAGGTCGTGCCGGTGAGCATCCCGCAGCGCAAGGGCGACCCGATCGAGTTCAAGAGCGACGAGGGCATCCGCGCCGACACTACGGCCGCCTCGCTGGCCGGCCTGCGCCCCGCCTTCAGCAAGGACGGCACCATCACGGCCGGCTCGGCCTCGCAGATCTCCGACGGCGCCGCCGCGGTCGTCGTGATGAGCCGGGCCAAGGCGGAGGAGCTCGGCCTGTCGTGGATCGCCGAGATCGGCGCCCACGGCGTCGTCGCGGGTCCCGACTCGACGCTTCAGCAGCAGCCGGCCCGCGCCATCGCCCGCGCCTGCGAGAAGGAGGGCATCACGCCCGCCGACCTCGACCTCGTCGAGATCAACGAGGCCTTCGCGGCCGTCGGCCTGGCCTCGGCCAAGGAGCTGGGCATCGACGTCGAGAAGGTCAACGTCAACGGCGGCGCCATCGCCCTCGGCCACCCGATCGGCATGTCGGGCGCCCGCATCGCGCTGCAC
>JAEXXY010000529.1 GCA_023451855.1 Actinomycetes bacterium | reverse complement strand
TGACGCCCCCGACCGTGAGGCCGGAGACCGGGATCTGGGAGGTCGAGCCGGCCGGCCAGCCGTTCTGCGAGGTGGCGGCGCTGGCCGCGGTCGCCGTGGCGGCGAGGAGACCGCCGCCGAGGAGGAGGCCGCCGGCGCCGCGGATCAGTGTGCGGCGGCCGACGCCGTCGCTGAGGGGCGAGGCCGCCGCCGCGCCGGTGCTGCCGAGGTCTTCGTGGAGCTCACACATGACTACCCCTGGGTTCCGTGTGGTGGGTGGGCAGGTGCTCCTGCCCACGCCGACCGTAGAGGCGAGCCCGCCACGGGTACATGGGGAGAACTACCCGGGTGCGGGTTCGCCTCCGGCCCCCGATGCGACGAGGGCATCGCCGAGCGCGGTCCGCCAGTAGAGGACCTCACGGCCCGAGCGGCGTCGGAGCACAACGCCCGCGGCCAGCAGCACCTTGAGGTGGTCACCGACCGTCCCCAGCGCCATCCCCGTGGTCGCAGCGAGTCCGCTTGTGCTGGAAGGGGACCCGAGGGCGACGAGCAGCGTGGCCCGCGAGCGCCCGACGAGGCGCTCCAGCCCGTCGGGAGCGCCGGCGTCGACGCGGGCGAGCGCACCGGTGACGGGGTAGTACACGGCGTACCGACGCGGCAGCAGCCACCCGACCCAGCGCGCCTTGTGGTTGACCGGGACGAAGAAGAGGTCGGCGTCGTCGGGAAGGACGCGCGAGGGCAGGTCGTAGTGGTTGATCCGCAGGTGGCCGTCCCCGACCCACTCGCGGTCGCGGCCGAGGTCGCGCACGACGGCGGCCCAGCCCTGGGTCGCGAGGCGCGAGGTGCGGGCCACGACGTCGGCGCGCAGGATGCGCTCGCGGCGGGCCCAGTCGGTGGCGAGGACGTGCGTCCAGACCCACTCGAGCAGGTCGACGGCGTGCTCGGTGACGCCCTCGCGGAGCAGCACCTCGGGCAGCTGACGCGTCGGGGAGCTCTCGGCGAGGCACTCGCGCACGAGGTCGTCGCCGAGGTCGCGCACGTCGTCGAGCTCCTCGGCGAAGGTGCGCCCGCCGGTGGTCGTCGACCCCTTCGGGGGCAGGCAGAGCCAGTCGGAGATCCACTGCGGGCGCCAGCTGTGGTCGAGGACCGCCTGGCGCACCGGGTGCTCGTCGAGCATCGCGCGGAACGCCTCGCCGTGGGCGGCCGCGAGAGCCCGGCCCTCGGGGTCGGACGGGCGGACGAGGTCGTTGAGGGCTCCGACCGTCTCGATGCGCGGCGAGACGACGAACCGGCTCCGCGCGAGCAGGTCGGCCGAGATCTGCCAGGTCCCCATGCTCGGACCACCTTTCGACTCAGCCCGAAACATTAGTCACGGGCTGCCCGCGTCGGGCACCGTGTGCCGGTGCAGACCTACCGACAGCTGTTCGCCGTGCGGGAGTTCCGCGTCCTCTTCCTCGTCCAGTGCCTCAACATCGGCGCGTACTCCGTCGCCTCGCTCGCGCTCGGGACCATCACCTACGCCGCCACCGGTTCGCCCGTCCTCACCGCGCTGTCGATGTTCGGCGCGCCGCTCATGCGGATCGTCGGGCAGGCGCTGTTCGGCTCCGGGTCCGACCTCGTGCGCCCGCGCACCGCCCTCGTCCTCGTCACGGCGACGACCCTCGTCACCGACCTGCTCCAGGCGATCCCCGGCCTGCCCTGGGGCTGGCGCTTCGTGCTCCTGGCCGTCGGTCCGCTCATCACCTCGGCACTCGGCGGCAGCATGATGGCGCTCGTCTCCGACATCCTGCCGCCCGACGGCTTCATCCTCGGCCGGGCGACGATGAACATCGCCGTGGGCGGCATGCAGATCGTCGGCTACGGCATCGCCGGCCTGCTGCTCATCCGCTTCACGACGACGCAGCTGTTCCTCGGGGCGGCGACGGCCCTGTTCGTCGCGGTCCTGCTGCTGCGCCTGGGGCTGACCGACCACCCGCCGCGCCACGCCGGGGCCTCGCTCGTGAGGCGCACCCGCGAGGTGAACCGCCGCCTGCTCGGCTCGCGGGTCGTCCGACCGATCTACCTGACGCTCTGGGTGCCCAACGGCCTCATCGTCGGCTGCGAGGCGCTCTTCGTGCCGTTCGCGGGCGAGCGGGCCGGCTACCTCTTCGCCGTCACGGCCGCGGGCATGCTCATCGGTGACGTCGTCGTCGGCCGGTTCCTGTCGATCCCCCTGCGGGACAGGATGATCGGGCCGCTGCGGCTGCTGCTCGCCGTGCCCTACCTCGCGTTCTTCGTCGTGCCGTCGCTGCCCCTCGCGGCCGCGCTCGCGTTCGTCGCGTCGGCCGGTTACTCGGCCAGCCTGCCGCTGCAGGAGCGCCTCGTCACGCACACCGATGCCGAGGCGCGCGGCCAGGTGTTCGGTCTCCAGGGCACCGGCCTCATGGTCGGCCAAGCGGTCGGCGCGCTGCTCGGTGGCGCGGTCGCGAGCGCGCTCGGCGTCGGGTCGGAGGCCGCGGCCCGCGCCATGGGCGTCATGGCCGTGGCGTCGGTCGTCGTGTCGGTCGCGCTGACGCCCGGGCTGCGTCGCTCGCGCCCTGACCTCACTCCCGCCCGTCGGCCATCCGAAGGAGCAGCTCGCTCGCGCGCCTGAGCACCTCGCGGTCGGTGTCGTCGAGCGCCTCGAGGTGGGCCGAGATCCAGGCGTCGCGCGACGGGTCGGGCTTCGACCGTCGGCTCGTCGCACCCATGGTGCTCGGGTCGGTCCTCAACCCCGTCAACAGCTCGATCATCGCCATCTCGCTCGTCCCGATCGGGCGCGACCTCGGCGCCGCGCCCTCCCAGACGGCGTGGCTCATCTCCTCGCTCTACGTCGCCACCGCGATCGGGCAGCCCGTGGTGGGGCGCCTCGTGGACCGCGTCGGCCCCCGCCTGCCCTACCTCGTCGGCACGGCGATGGTCGGGGCAGCCGGCGTGCTCGGCATGGTGGCACCCGGCCTCGGCTGGCTGGTCGTGGCCCGCGTCGTGCTCGGCCTCGGCACGTGCGCCGGCTATCCGGCCTCGATGCACCTGATCCGCCGCGAGGCCCGACGCACCGGTCGCG
>JAEXXY010000295.1 GCA_023451855.1 Actinomycetes bacterium | reverse complement strand
CCCGGAGCCCAGGGTCGGCGGTCGTGCAGCCGGCCACCGCAGCGGCGAGGGCCACCACGAGGACGGCGCCCGCGTCGGAGCGCCACCGACTGACCACCGCCCGGCCCACGCGTCGACTGTAGGACGCCCCGCCCGCCGCGGCGAGGGTCGGCGCGTTCGCGGGTCCCCGGTGGATCGACGGGCGCAGGACCGGGCCAGGCGCCGCCGATCGGGTACGTCGTAGAGGTCGGGGACACCACCCTCCACGACGCGAGCGAAGGAGCGGACATGACGGACACCGACAACGGACGGGCCGCCGACAACGGACGGCCCTCGGTCGAGACGGCCCCGAGCGAGGAGGCCCGTCTGGGGTCGCACGCCGACAACGGCGCGCCGGCCCCGAGCGACCGCAACTCGCTCACCGTCGGCCCGGACGGGCCGATCCTGCTGCACGACACGCACTTTCTCAACCAGATGGCGCACTTCAACCGCGAGCGCGTCCCCGAGCGCAACGTGCACGCCAAGGGCTCGGGCGCGTTCGGCGTCTTCGAGACGACCGAGGACGTGTCCCGCTACACCAAGGCCGCGCTCTTCCAGCCGGGCGTGCGCACCGAGATGCTGGCCCGGTTCTCGACCGTCGCCGGCGAGCAGGGCAGCCCGGACACCTGGCGCGACCCCCGCGGCTTCGCGCTGAAGTTCTACACGACCGAGGGCAACTACGACCTCGTCGGCAACAACACCCCGGTGTTCTTCGTCCGGGACACGATGAAGTTCCCGCACTTCATCCGCAGCCAGAAGCGTCGGGGCGGGTCGGGCCTGCGCGACAACCACATGCAGTGGGACTTCTGGTCGCTCAACCCCGAGTCGGCCCACCAGGTCACCTACCTCATGGGCGACCGCGGCATCCCGAAGACCTTCCGGCACATGAACGGCTACGGCTCGCACACGTACATGTGGGTCAACGCCTCGGGCGAGAAGTTCTGGGTCAAGTACCACTTCCACAGCGACCAGGGCGTCGAGGGCCTGACCGGCGCCGAGGCCGAGAAGATCGCCGGGCAGGACGCCGACTTCCACCGCCGCGACCTGCACGACGCCATCGAGCGCGGCGACCACCCGAGCTGGCGGCTGCGCGTGCAGGTCATGCCGTACGAGGACGCGAAGACCTACCACCTCAACCCCTTCGACCTGACGAAGGTGTGGCCGCACGCGGACTACCCGCTCATCGACGTCGGCACCATGACGCTGAACCGCAACCCCGACAACTTCTTCGCCCAGGTCGAGCAGGCGGCGTTCGAGCCGTCGGCGCTCGTGCCCGGAATCGGGTTCTCGCCCGACAAGATGCTGCTCGGCCGCGCCTTCGCCTACAGCGACACCCACCGCTACCGGATCGGCCCGAACTACCTGCAGCTGCCGGTCAACCGCCCGCGCGTCGACGACCTCAACACGTACACGCAGGACGGCCCGATGGCCTACGACCACCGCGGCGACGCCCCGGTGTACGCGCCGAACAGCGAGGGACGCGGCTACGCCGACCACGTCGGCGAGGTCGAGGAGGGCTGGGAGAGCGACGGCGCCATGGTGCGCCAGGCCTACACGCTGCGCGAGGACGACGACGACTTCGGCCAGGCCGGCCGGCTCGTGCGCGAGGTGTGGGACGACGCCCAGCGCGAGGCGTTCACCGAGACCGTGGCCGGGCACCTGCTCGGCGGCGTGAAGTCCCCGGTGCTCGAACGCGCCTTCGCGTACTGGAAGAACGTCGACGCCACGACCGGGGCGCAGATCGAGGAGCTGGTCCGCGCGGGCCTCGGCGCCCCGAACCCCGGTGGCGACGCCGACGACGCGGCCCCGGCGAAGGACCCGATCGTCGAGGACGCGACGCACGCCGCCCACTGACCCCGACGTCCCGGACGCGTCGAGTGCCCACTTCTCCCCCGATGGGAAGTGGGCACTCGACGGTCTGGGGAGGTACCGGCTACTTGACCTCGGCGCGGGTCAGGCGCCAGATGCCGACGGCGAGCGGCAGGACGACCCAGAGGGCGACGGAGGCGCCGAGGTGGGTCCACTGCTCACCGGTCAGCGAGCCCTCGAACAGTGGCTGCATCATCTGGTTGAGGTCGAGCCACTCCGAGGCCGATCGCAGCCACGAGACCATCGAGCCGAGGATCGACCACGCGGTCGGCAGCACGAAGTAGACGACGATCGCGGCCGGCGTGTTCTTGAAGAGCATGCCGAAGCCGACACCCTGCGCGACGCCGAGGAGCACGTAGCCCGCCGCGCCGAGCAGGACGAGCCCGCCGATCGACCAGTCGGCATCGATGCCGCGGAAGGTGATGGCGGCCTGGTGGGCGACACCGGCGAGGGCCAGGGCCAGCGCGAACGCGGCCACACCGACGCCGAGGGCGGAGACGAGCTTGGCCCAGGCGACCCGAATCCGCCGCGGCTCGAGGCCGAACGTGACGAGACCGGTGCGCTGGCTCCACTCCGACGTCACGGCGAGGATGCCGACCACCGGGAGGATGATCGCCATCGGCATCGTCGTGGCCTGGAGGTAGTCGCCGAACGAGTGCTGGCCACCGTTGTTGAAGAACATGATCGTCAGGGCGACCGCGATGATCGCCGCGATGCCGATGAGCAGCCAGCGGCCGGCGCGGGTGTCGAGCATCTTGCGCAGCTCGACGTGGACGAGGCGCGTGAACGGCACCCCGGTCGTGGGCCGCTCGCCGCCGATGCGGGCCGGCACCTTCGCCCTCATCGGCAGCGCCGACTCAGCGTGCTTCGAGGACGCCTGTGCCGCAGGCGTGTTCGTCGTGTTCGTCGTGTTCGTCGTGGTGGTCATGCCGCCACCTCCTCTCGGGCGGCGTCGGCCGTGAGGTCGAGGAACATCTCCTCGAGACCCCGGCTGTCACCACCGCGCAGCTCGGTCAGGACGATCTGGTGGGCGGCGGCGACGCGTCCGACCGCGAGCGGCTCGGCCTCCACCTGCAGGCCACCGGTCGGGGTGTGGTGCGCCACGACCGACTCGGCGGCGAGCGCCGCGAGCAGGGCGTCGTCGTCGGTGGACCGCGCGTACGTGCCGGCGCCGGCGAGCAGGTCGTCCTTGGTGCCGTGCGCCACGATCTTGCCGTGGCCGATGACGACGATCTCGTCGGCGACCCGCTCGATCTCGCCCAGCAGGTGCGAGGACAGCAGCACGGTGCCGCCCTCGTTGGCGTAGCCGCGCAGCAGGTCGCGCATCCAGCGGATGCCGGCCGGGTCGAGGCCGTTGGCCGGCTCGTCGAGGATGAGCACCTCGGGGTCGCCGAGGAGGGCGTGGGCGATGCCGAGGCGCTGGCGCATGCCGAGCGAGTAGTTGCGCACGCGTCGGTTGGCCTCCTTCTCGGTCAGCCCGACGAGCTCGATCATCTCGTCGACGCGGCCGCGGCCGACGCCCATGAGGATGGCCCCGAGCGTCAGCACCTCGCGGCCGGTGCGGCCGGCGTGCTGGGCCGACGCGTCCAGGAGAAGGCCGACGTGGCGGCCGGGGTTGGGCAGCGCGCCGTACGGCTTGCCGAGCACCGTGGCACGGCCGGAGGTGGCCGGGGTGAGGCCGGACATGACGCGCATCGCCGTCGTCTTGCCGGCACCGTTCGGTCCGAGGAAGCCGGTGACGAGACCGGGCTTCACCTCGAACGAGATGTCGTCGACGGCCGTGAACGGGCCGTACCGCTTGGTGAGTCGCTCGACTGTGATCATGGGCTCCACCCTGACGTGCGGGCGGGGGCGCCCACATCGGTCATGAGCCTGATTCCGACCCCTACCCAGGTCGTAGTCGACCCTGACCGGAGTCAGGGTCGCGCCTCGGGGTGACCCCTCCCCACCCCTACCCCGGACGGATGCGGACACCGCGGGCCGCTGCCTACGCTGGGCCGGTGCCCCTACCCCGGATCGCCCGCACCCGACGCGGCCACGTGTGGGGCGAGGTGTGGCGGATCTCGGTCGCCGTCCTCTTCGGGGCGGCGCTCTGGGGCTCGGTCCAGGCGCAGCTGGACCACCGCGGCGTCGACCCCACCCTCGGCAAGAACTGGCTGCTCGTCGACGCCGCCGTCGGGCTCGCCTGTGCCGTGCTGCTGCTCTGGCGGCGCCGGTACCCGCGGACGGTCGCGTGGGTCACGGCCCTGGCGTCGGCGGTGTCCATGGCCGCCGTCGGCCCGAGCATCCTCGCGCTCGTGTCGCTGTCGACGCGTCGACGCTGGCGCGAGCTCGCGGCCGTGGCCGTGCCGTTCCTGGCGGCCGGGTTCGTCAACGCGCTGCTCTACCCCACCGAGGACTCGACGGTCAGCGTGTCGGGGATCGTCATCTCGGTGCTCATCCTCGCGGCCAGCGTCGCGAGCGGCTGGGCCATCGGCGAGCGCCGTGCCTTCGTCGCCTCGCTGCACGAGCGCGCCCTCACGGCCGAGCGCGAGCAGGCGATGCGCGTCGCGCAGGCTCGCGTCGCCGAGCGCGCCCGGATCGCCCGCGAGATGCACGACGTGCTCGCCCACCGGATCTCCTTGGTGGCCATGCACTCCGGCGCCCTCGCCTACCGCGACGACCTCGGCCGCGACGAGGTCGCGGCCACCGCGGAGGTCATCCGGTCGAGCGCCAACCAGGCACTGTCCGAGCTGCGTGACGTGCTCGGCGTGCTCCGCGACGTGCCGTTGCCGACGACGTCCGACGCGTCCGACGCGTCCGACGCGTCCGACACGACCGATGCAGCCGACGCGTCGGTGCCCGAACGCCCGCAGCCGACGCTCCACGACGTGGCGGAGCTCGTCACGGAGGCGCGCGCCGCGGGAACCGACGTCGTCCTCGAGCAGTCCGGCGAGGCGGCGGAGGTGCCCGACCGGGTGTCGCGCAACGCCTACCGGATCGTGCAGGAGTGCCTGACGAACGCCCGCAAGCACGCCCCGGGTCGACGCGCCACGGTGACGCTCGCGGTGACGCGCGCGGGCGTCGCGGCCGGCCAGGTCGACGTCACCGTGCGGACCCCGGTGGGAGTCCCGGCTCCGGGAGACCGGTCCGTGGCGGAGATGGCGGGGGTCGCCGGCAGCGGGCTCGGGCTCCTCGGGCTCACCGAGCGCGCGGTGCTGTCCGGCGGCGAGCTGACCTACGGCCCCGACCGGCGCGGCGACTTCGTCGTCACCGCCCGGCTACCGTGGGCGACGTGACGGGGGTCGAGAACACGGACGCGAGGACGCGCGTCGTCATCGTCGACGACGACGCGCTCGTGCGGGCCGGGCTGCGGATGATCCTCGGCGGCGCACCCGACATCGAGGTCGTGGCCGAGGCGGGCGACGGCATCGTCGGTGAGGCCGTGGTGCGTGAGCACCGGCCCGACGTCGTCCTCATGGACATCCGGATGCCCCGCCGCGACGGGCTCGAGACGACCCGGCGGCTGCTCGAAGCGGACTCCCCGAGCGCGGCCGGGGGCGCAACCACGGTCGCGGCGCCACGCGTCATCGTGCTGACGACGTTCGACGCCGACGACATGGTCGTGCAGGCGCTGCGGGCGGGCGCGAGCGGGTTCCTGCTCAAGGACACCGAGCCGCGCCGGCTCGTCGAGGCGGTCCGGCTCGTCGCAGCCGGCGAGCCGATCCTCTC
>JAEXXY010000031.1 GCA_023451855.1 Actinomycetes bacterium | reverse complement strand
CGTCGTCGCCGCAGCCGCGGTCGGCGTCTACCGGCTGCGGGTGCGGCGCGCCGCGCGGGCCGGGGCTGCCGTGGCCAACTCGCGGGCGCTCACCGAGCTGCCGGAGTTCCGCCACGCCCTGCGCGTGCACCGGGTCCGGATGGGCGTGCTCACCGGCAGCGCGGCCCTGCTGGCGTGTGCGGCACTGCTCGGGGCGGCGCGTCCCCTCGACGCGACGATCGACAAGCCGCAGACCCGGTCGCGCGACATCATGCTGTGCCTCGACATCTCCGGGTCGATGGCCGCCTACGACGCCGAGCTCGTGGCCACGTTCAAGACGCTCGTCAGCAGCTTCGAGGGCGAGCGCATCGGCCTCGTCATCTTCAACTCCTCGGCCGCCACGGTCTTCCCGCTCACCGACGACTACGACTTCATCAACGAGGAGCTCGACACGGCGGCCGACGCGCTCGGTGGCGACCCCGACCAGGAGTCGTTCTTCGCCGGCACCTTCAACGGGCGCGGCACCTCCCTCATCGGCGACGGCCTCGCGACCTGCGTGTCGAGCTTCGACCGCGTCGACCTCCAGCGCGCCCGCTCGGTCGTCTTCGCCACCGACAACCACGTGGCGGGGCGCCCGATCATCGACCTGCCGGAGGCGGGAGAGCTGGCCAAGGCCAGGGGCGTGCGCGTCTACGGCCTCAACCCGGAGGAGGACGGGCCCGACGACGAGGCCGCCGAGATGCGCGAGGTCGTCACGGGCACGGCCGGGCAGTACTACCCGATGGGCGACCCGGCGGCGATCAGGGGGATCGTCGACGCGGTCCAGACCCAGGAGGCCACGATCATCGACTCCGCGGCCCGGGCGCTCTACTCCGACAACCCGACCGTCCCGATCCTGCTCGCCGGGGTGGGGCTCGTCGGGGTCGTGGGGGCGAGCCGGAGGTGGTCGACGTGAGCCTGCTGCCCGTCCTGCCGTGGCCGGTCCTGCTCGTCCTCGTCGTGGCGGGCCTGGCCGCCGTGTGGTGGAACCCGTCGTCCCGGGCGACGCCGGGGGAGTCGCGTGCCACCCACTGGCGCCTCACCGCCGGGGTCGTCCTGCTCGGCCTCGCGGCGCTGCGCCCCGGAGTGCCGGGGGACCAGGTCGACACCACCGCGGCCAACCTCAACGTGTACTTCGTCGTCGACACGACGAGCAGCATCATCGCCGAGGACTACGGCGACGGACAGCCCCGCATCGCCGGCGTGGCGGCCGACATCGCCGCCATCGCCGAACGGCTGCCCGGGGCCCGCTACAGCGTCGTGACCTTCGACCAGGCCACCCGTGTCCGGCTGCCGCTGACCACCGACACCAACGCGCTGGACGCCGCGCTCCAGACACTCATGCCCGAGCCGTCGGAGTACTCGCACGGGTCCTCGGTCACCGAGGCGAACGACCGGCTCAGGACGCTGCTCGAGCAGGCACGCCAGCGCACCCCCGAGCGCGGGCGGATCGTCTACTACCTCGGTGACGGCGAGCAGACGGCCCCCGACCCACCGACCCCCTTCGCCATCGACCACGCGCTCGTCAACGGTGGCGCCGTGCTCGGCTACGGCACGAGCGAGGGCGGCCGGATGAAGTCGACGCGGTCGCGGTTCGACTCCAGCGCCTCCTACATCAAGGACCCCTCGACCGGCGAGGACGCGCGCTCGGTCATCTCCGAACCGACGCTGCGGCAGATCGCCGAGCAGCTCGGTGTCCCGTACGTGCACCGGCAGTCCGGCGACGCGGTCGACGAGGCGCTGGCCGACGTCGACCTCGCCCAGTACGGCACGAGCGAGCAGGTGGAGAAGCGGAAGGTCGCAGCGCGGCGCGAGCTCTACTGGGTGGCCCTCATCGGGCTCGCGGGGATCGCGGCGTGGGAGGTCGGCACGGGCGCCGCCGCGCTGGCCCAGACCCGCCGACGCAAGGAGGTGGGGTCATGACCTCGCTGCTCGACCGAGCCGTGCCCGCCCCCGACGACGCCCCCCGCTCCGGCGGACGTCTGTCGGCCCTGCGCTCGCGGCTCCCGGGTGACACGCACGGCCGCCGGGAACGGTCGGACCTGCTGCCCCGGCCGCCCCACGTGCGCCGACGCCGACGCCGCCTCGTGCTGGCGTCCCTGCCCGTCGCCGTGCTCCTGGTCCTCGTCGCGGCGCGCCTGCTGACGCTCAACGTCGTCCACGACCGCACCCTCGGCGCGTACACGGTCGGCGACGCCGAGCGCACGATGACGTGGGCGCAGCGGCAGGGGTGGGTCAACGTCGTCGAGCAGTTCCGGGCGCCGTTCGCCGTCGGCGACGCACACATCCTGACCGGCCACTACGCGCTGGCCCGCCCGTGGTTCGAGCAGGCCTTCGAGCTGGTCCCCAAGGGCGGGATCGACGACTGCAAGGTGCGCGTCAACCTCGGGCTGACCTACGAGGCGCTCGGCGACGACGCCAAGGCCCGCGAGCGCACCGACGAGTGGAAGCAGTTCTACGACAAGGGGATCCGCATCACCAAGGAGCGGCCGCCGCTGTGCGAGGCCCCCGAGGGCGGGCAGACCGGCGACCAGCTCCAGCAGGCGCAGCAGCGGATGGAGCAGAAGAACGCCGACGCCCCGCCCGACCAGGGACAGGGCAACGAGGACCAGCCCCAGCCCGGCCCGACGCCGCAGCCGACCCCGACGCCCGACCCGAACCAGACGCCGAGCCAGGAGAAGCAGGACTACCTCCAGCAGCAGCAGCGCCAGAACACCATCGAGCGCAACCAGCAGCAGGGCCAGGACGACCGGATCCAGCCCGGTGACGGCGGCCAGACCTACCCCAAGCCCTGGTGAGGCCCGTCCTCCTACGGCTGCGGCTGGGTGAGCGACGCGGCGGGCGAGGGGCCGGCGACGACGGTGACGCGGTACTCGTGGACCGGTACCGCCTTCTTTCCGCACGACTCCGGGCGAGTCAGGCCCGATGCGGCCCGCTCGACCCGGACGCGCCACACGCGTCCGTCCTCGTGGGTCACCGGGACGAGCCAGGCGTCCGGGGCCGTCGCGTCCGCTGGCTGGTCCGGGCGGGCTGCGGCGGGCCGCGCCTCGGCGTCGCCGGCCCAGAGC
>JAEXXY010000028.1 GCA_023451855.1 Actinomycetes bacterium | reverse complement strand
GTCTGGGGGATCGCGGCGTGCTCGCCGAGGGGGCGCGCGCCGACCTCGTGGTCGTCGACGCGGCGGCCCGCGTGGAGCGGGTCATGCGCGCCGGGCGCTGGCTCGGCTGAGCACCGCAGGCCCTATTCTCGCCCGGTGACCTCTCCCCGCTGGACCACCGCCGTCTTCGACCTCGACGGCACCCTCGCAGACACGATCGACCTCATCGTGGAGTCGTACCAGCACGCGTTCCGCACCGTGCTCGGCCGCGAGGAGGACCCGACCGTCATCCGCTCGTGGATCGGCCGTCCGCTCATCAACGCCTTCCGCGACCACTCGCCGGAGCACGCCGACGAGCTCTACGCCACGTACCTGCAGTGGAACGCCGACAACACCGAGCGGCTCATCCGCGGCTACGACGGCGTGCGCGAGGTGCTGTCCGACCTTCGGGCCGCCGGCGTTCGCGTGGGGGTCGCCACCTCCAAGCGTCGCGACTCGGCCCAGCAGGCGATGGACATCCTCGGGCTGTCCGAGCACGTCGAGGACCTCGTGGCGATGGAGGACACCGAGCGCCACAAGCCCGACCCGACCCCGATCCTGCTCTGCCTCGAGCGCCTCGGACGCGGCTCCAACGACGCCGTCTACGTCGGCGACGCCGTCGTCGACGTGCTCGCCGGCAAGGCCGCGGGTGTCGACACGCTCGCCGTCACGTGGGGCGCCGGCACGACCGAGGCGCTGTACGGCGTCAGGCCCACCGTCGTCGCCCAGGACTCGGCCGGGCTGCGCGAAGCGCTCCTGGGCTGACCCGCGCTCCGCCCGGGGTGTCGGAGGACCCCCGGCGAGGCCCTAGCATCGGCGGGTGCACAGCTTCGACAAGGACGCCGACCACGTCGCCGTCGACAAGGTCCTGAGCTACGCGCGCGAGCGCCTCCTCATGGACCCGATCCCGCTCGACGGCGCCCAGACCGAGGAGTACCTCCACGCCGCGGTCGGCCAGACGATCACCCCGACGGGCCTCGGCTCGACGCGGGCCATGGAGCTCTTCGAGCACACGCTCGCCCCGGCCTGCCTGTCCACCGACCATCCGCGGTACCTCTCCTTCATCCCGTGTGCCCCGACGCGTGAGGCGGCGGCCTTCGACGTCGTCGTCGGCGCGTCGTCGATCTACGGCGGCTCGTGGATGGAGGGCGCCGGCGCGATCTACGCCGAGAACCAGGCGCTGCGCTGGATCTCCGACCTCGTGGGCCTGCCCGAGTCGGCCGGGGGTGTCTTCGTGCCGGGTGGCACGGTGGGCAACCTGTCGGCGCTCGTCGTGGCCCGGCACACCGCCCGGGCCCGGGCGAAGGAGGCCGGCACCGGCGCGCGTCCGTACCGCATCGCCGCCACCGACAACGCCCACTCCTCGGTCGTGTCGATGGCCGCCGTCATGGACGCCGAGGTCGTCGGGGTGCCCGTCGACGACAAGCTGCGCCTCACCGGACCCGAGCTGCGCCAGGTCCTCGAGGATCACGGCCCCGAGACGTTCTTCGCCGTCGTGGCCACGTCGGGCACGACGAACTTCGGCGTCGTCGACGACCTCGCCTCGGTGGCCGAGGTGTGCCGCGAGTACGGCATCTGGCTGCACGTCGACGGTGCCTACGGCGGCGCCGGGCTCGCGGCACCGTCCGTGCGCCACCTCTTCGCCGGCATCGAGCACGCCGACTCCTTCATCGTCGACCCGCACAAGTGGCTCTTCGCGCCGTTCGACTGCTGCGCGCTGCTCTACCGCGACCCGCAGGTGGCGCGCGTCGCGCACACCCAGGAGGCGGGCTACCTCGACGTGCTGACCTCGGCACCGGAGTGGAACCCGACCGACTACTCGATCGGCCTGACGCGTCGGGCCCGCGGGCTGCCGTTCTGGTACTCGCTCGCGGTCCACGGCACCGACGCCTACGTCGAGGCGATCGAGAGCACCCTCGAGGTGACCCGCTTCGCCGCCGACGAGATCGGCCGCCGGTCCTACCTCGAGGTCGTCCGCGAGCCCGACCTGTCGGTCGTCGTGTTCCGCCGCCTCGGCTGGGGCCCGGAGGACTACGCGGCGTGGACCGACCGGCTCCTCGGGCAGGAGTTCGCCTTCGTCGTGCCGACGACCTTCCGCGGCGAGACCCTGACGCGCTTCGCCATCGTCAACCCGCACACGACGAAGGAGGACGTGTCGGCGATCCTCGATACGATGTCCTGACGCCCGCCCGGCGACGGTCGCGAGGGGGCGTCCACCGCGTGACGTATGCGCCTCTTGGGGCTGTTGTGGCCGGTGTGGCAGCCTTGCCGACAGCATCGCTCGGAAAGCCTGCGACACCCCGGCGAGCCTCCCGCAGGCTGAATGACACTCCTGTCATTTGCGTCTAGGGTTGGCCCCGGAGCCAACGCAGCAGCACCCGTGCTGCTCACGCCACCGGGGGTGGGTCGGCACCGGCGCGGCCCGTCATGGGCGCAGCCGCACCGGAGCTCGGCCCCGCGGCGGGTGGGCACGACAGCCGAGCACGGCAGTCAGCAGGACAGCACGGACCGAGCCGCACGACGCGACGAGACGGGGACATGAGTACAGAACACGCCACGGCGCAGCCGCACCGCCACGAGTCCGAGGGCGGCCTCAGTGACCGCGACCTCGAGATCCTGGCCTTCGAGCGCCAGTGGTGGAAGTACGCGGGCTCGAAGGAGCAGGCCATCAAGGAGCTCTTCGACATGAGCTCCACGCGCTACTACCAGGTGCTCAACGCCCTCCTCGACGACCCGCAGGCCCTCGAGGCCGACCCGATGCTCATCAAGCGGCTGCGCCGGATGCGCGCCAGCCGCCAGCGCGCCCGCACGAGCCGGCGCCTCGGCATCAACGTCTGACCCGTCGCTCGACGGCTCCTTCCGTCCTCGGTCGTCTCGGGCCGTCGCCACACGTCTCTGCGCGCATGTCTCCGGCCGTCTCCTCCGGCGTCCGCGCGCCAGCGCGCCAGCGCTGACGTGCAGCCCCGCACGGCGCCAGCGTGGTTCACTTCCCCCATGGCCGAGGTGACGATCCGCCGCGCCGGGGCCGACGACGCGTTCATCGTCGCCGCGCTGCACCTGCAGTTCGCCCGCGAGCTGGGCATGCCGTCGGAGCAGGGCTACCTCGACCGTTTCGTCGACGCGTGGCTGCAGGAGCGGCCCGACCGCCCCACGTGGATCGCCGAGAGCCGTGGCGAGCACGCCGGCATCCTCGAGACCCGGCGCATCCGGGCACTGCCCTGGCCGGGCCGGCGCGACGTCAGCTGGCTGCACGTCGGGGGCCTCTTCGTGGCCCCCACGTGCCGCGACCGTGGCGTCGGGCGGGCGCTCACGGAGGCGATGATCGAGTGGTCGCGCACGACCGACGTCAAGTGGATCCGCCTCAACGCCCCCGACGCCCAGGCCCAGGAGTTCTACGCGCGGCTCGGCTTCACCTCCCCGGGCACGCTCATGGAGTTCGACCTGAGAGACCCCTCGTGACCGCTCGCCCCGGCCCGACCAACTCGCTCGTCGACGTCGCCGGCCTGCGCGTCGGCCACGCGACGCGCGACGAGCCGGGCTGGCTCACCGGCACGACCGTCGTGCTGACGCCGCCCGGGGGCGTCGTCGCCGGCGTCGACGTGCGCGGCGGCGGACCCGGCACCCGCGAGACCGACCTGCTCGACCCGCGCAACCTGGTCGAGCGCGTCGACGCCGTGGTGCTCACCGGCGGGTCCGCGCTCGGGCTGGCGGCGGTCGACGGCGTGGTGCAGCGGCTGCTCGACGCAGGCATCGGCTACCCGG
>JAEXXY010000483.1 GCA_023451855.1 Actinomycetes bacterium | reverse complement strand
GTGCGGCGCCGCGCTGGGGGAGCGCGCGACCGGGAGCCTGACGCTGGCTGCCCTTGCCGCCCGGCGCAGCCTTGCCCCCGTTCCCGCTGGTGCCGCCCGACGCGTCCGCATCCGTCGACGCGCCTGCGCCGCGGCTGCTGTTCTCCGTGCGTCCGCGGACGATGCCGATGAACGCCTCGACGCCGGGGTCCGGGTCGTCCACCTTCCATGCCAGACCGATCCGCGAGCCCGCGACGCCGTGGACGGGCCGGTGCACGACGTCCTTGCGGTGGTGCAGCCGGGCGACGGACAGGGGGAGGATCGCGATCCCCGCGCCGGACGCGACGACCTCGACGACCTCGGCGTCGGTCATCGGCGGCATGCCGGCGGCCCGCTGCCGGGCATCGGGCGTCGCGACGGCCGACCACTCGGGCACCGCGTCCGGGCCCTGGACCAGCACCTCCTCGGCGAGGTCCGCGACGTCGACCTCCTCGAAGGCGGCGACGACGTGGTCCCGCGAGGCGACGACGACCGGGACCTCCTCGTAGAGCGGGATGAGGTGCAGGCCGTCACGGTCGACGGGGAGCCGCACGAGGGCCATCGAGGCCGCGGCCGCACGGACGGCGTCGAGCTGCACGTCCGCGGTGACCGGCACCAGCTCGAGCGGGCGGTCGGCGACGCGTCGCTCCCAGCGTCGGGCCCACTTGTCCGGCGAGACGCCGGCGACGAAGTCGACGCGGAAGGCGTCGGTCATGGCGTGCTCCTCAGGGTCGGCGTGGGACGGTGGGCGTCCGGGTTCGGGCGGGACGGCCGGTGGGTCGGTGGGCTGGTAGCTCGGTGACGAGGCTAGTGCAGGCGCCTTGCCGGTCAGCGGTGCTGGGCGGTCCAGGTGCCCGCGACGGCGGCCTCGGCAAGCAGCTCGGCCAGGGCTTCATGGTCGGCGCGGACGAGCCCGGTCGTCACGCGCACGTGACCGCCGTGGCCGGCGGCGGCAGCGTTCTCGACGGAGAACGGCGAGCCGGGCGTCACGGCGATGCCCTGGCTCGCGAGACGCAGGACTGCAGCCGCCTCGTCGCGCACCGGCACCCAGATGTTGAGGCCCTCGGTGCCGGGGACCTCGACCCCGAGCGCAGCCAGGCGGTCGACGACCAGCTCGCGGCGGCGCGCGTACTCGGCCCGGGCACGGTCGACCGAGCGGACGGCGTCAGGGTCGGTGAGCAACCCCGCGAGGACGCGCTGGAGCAGGCGGCTCGACCAGCCCTGCCCCAGCGACCGGGCGTGGCGGAGCGGGGCGAGCAGAGCCGCCGGGCCACTCATGGCTGCGAGGCGCAGGTCGGGGCCGTGCGACTTGCTGAAGCTGCGCACGTGGAGCACCTGGTCGGGCACCCACGTGCCGAGACTCGTCGGCGCGGAGCTGGCCACGGGGCCGCTCGAGTCGTCCTCCACGACGACGAGGTCGCGGCCGCGGACGAGCCCGGCCAGGCGCCGGGCCCGGGTCGGCGACATCGACACCCCGGTCGGGTTCTGCCCGCGCGGCTGGAGGAAGAGGGCGGCCGGACGCCGGCCCAGGGCCCGAGCGAGCTCGTCGACGTCAAGACCCGTGGCGTCGAGGGGCACACCGACGACCTCGACACCCCGGTCCTCGAGCAGGTCGAGCAGGGGCGGGAAGCCAGGGTTCTCGACGACCACGGTGTCGCCGGGGCGCAGGAGGGTGCGCGAGACGATGTCGAGGGCGTCCATGGCGCCGTCCACGACGAGCAGGTCGTCCGGCGGGTAGGGCCAGTCGGCGAGGAGCACCTCGCGCAGCCGCGGCAGCACGGGGTCATCGAGGTAGCTGCTCGGCGCCTGCGGCTCCTGGAGGGACGACAGCACCCCCGCGAGGGACGGCAGCAGCGCAGCATCGGGGATCCCCGTGGACAGGTCGAGGCTCACGGGGGAGTCGTGCCGCAGCGCGCGGGTGTAGCGCTCACCGCCCCGACGCGTCTGCGCCACGGTGGTGCCGCGCCGGCCGTCGGAGCGGATCGTGCCGGAGCGCGAGAGCAGCTGCCAGGCCGCGCTCACCGTCGTCGGCGACATCATCAGCTCCTGGGCGACCTGACGGATCGGCGGCAGCTGGTCGCCGGGGCCCAGCCGGCCGTCGCGGATCGCTCGGGACACGGCCTGGGCCAGGCCCTTGGCGGTCGGGTGCTCGAGGCGCTCCTCGAGGTCGAAGATGACGGCGCGCACGTCTGTAACGTAGCAATGAACCCTTTGTGTGGCATCGGGTTGGAACGTAACGTGACAGCCATGACGACCCCTTCCGTGACCGCCATCGACCACTGGATCTCCGGGGCCCGCGTCGCGGGCACGTCCGGGCGCACCGCGCCCGTGCACGACCCGGCGACCGGCGTCCGCACCGGTGAGGTGCCGCTCGCCTCCGCCCCCGAGATCGACGCCGCGGTCAAGACCGCCGTCGCTGCCGCACGCGACTGGCGCACCAGCTCGCTGAGCAGGCGCGCCGCCGTCCTCTTCGCCTTCCGCGAGCTGCTCCACGAGCGCACCGACGAGCTGGCCGCGATCATCACCGCCGAGCACGGCAAGGTCCTCTCCGACGCCGCCGGCGAGATCGCCCGAGGCCTCGAGAACGTCGAGTTCGCCACGGGCGTGCCGCAGCTGCTCAAGGGCGGCTTCTCCGAGCAGGCCTCGGCGGGCGTCGACGTGTACAGCATCCGCCAGCCCCTCGGCGTCGTCGCCGGTATCACGCCCTTCAACTTCCCGGCCATGGTGCCGCTGTGGATGTGCGCGAACGCCATCGCCTGCGGCAACGCCTTCGTCCTCAAGCCGAGCGAGAAGGACCCGTCCGCCTCGCTGTTCCTCGCCGAGCTGTGGAAGGAGGCGGGGCTGCCCGACGGCGTCTTCACCGTCGTCCACGGCGACAAGGAGGCCGTCGACGCACTCCTGGACCACGAGGACGTCGCCGCGGTCAGCTTCGTCGGCTCGACCCCCATCGCGAGGTACATCTACGAGCGCGGCACCGCCAACGGCAAGCGCGTGCAGGCGCTCGGCGGGGCGAAGAACCACGCCCTGGTGCTCCCCGACGCCGATGTCGACCTCGCTGCCGACTCCATCGTCTCGGCGGCCTACGGCGCGGCGGGGGAGCGGTGCATGGCGCTCTCGGTCGCCGTGGCGGTCGGCGACGTCGGTGACCGGCTCGTCGCTGCGGTCGCCGAACGGATCCCCGGCCTGACGGTCGGCAACGGCGCCGAGCCCGGCACCGACATGGGGCCACTCATCACGGCCGAGCACCGCGACAAGGTCGCCGGTTACGTCGCCGCGGGTGCGGAGTCCGGCGCGACCGTGGTCGTCGACGGCCGCACGAGCGAGGTGCCCGCCGACGGCTTCTTCCTCGGCATGACCCTGCTCGACGACGTGACCCCCGACATGACCGTCTACCGCGACGAGATCTTCGGCCCGGTCCTGTCGGTCGTGCGCGTCGACACCTACGAGGAGGGCCTCGCGCTCATCAACCGCAACCAGTACGCGAACGGCACGGCGATCTTCACCCGCGACGGCGGCGCCGCGCGCCGCTTCCAGAACGAGGTCGAGGTCGGCATGGTCGGCATCAACGTGCCGATCCCGGTGCCGGTGGCCTACTACTCCTTCGGCGGCTGGAAGGACTCGCTGTTCGGCGACACCCACATGTACGGGCCGGAAGGCGTGAGCTTCTACACCCGCGGCAAGGTCGTGACCCAGCGGTGGCCCGACCCGGCCACCTCGAGCGTCGACCTCGGCTTCCCCCGCACCCGCTGACGTGCAGACTGCTTCGGAGAGGATCCACACCATGACCGAACTCGACCACCGGTCCGTCATCGGCGAGCAGCTCGACGCCATGGGCGAGGCGGACGTCCGCGCCCTCGACCGCGGGCACGTCTTCCACTCCTGGTCGGCCCAGGGGCTCATCGACCCGCTGCCCATCGCCCGGGCACAGGGCTCCTACTTCTGGGACTACGCCGGCAAGCGCTACCTCGACTTCAGCAGCCAGCTCGTCAACGTCAACATCGGCTACCAGCACCCGAAGGTCGTGGCGGCCATCCAGGAGCAGGCGGCGCGCCTCACGACGATCCAGCCGTCCTTCGCCAACGACGCCCGCAGCGAGGCCGCCCGCCTCATCACCGAGGTCGCCCCCGAGGGGCTGTCGGCCGTCTTCTTCACCAACGGCGGCGCCGAGGCCAACGAGAACGCCATCCGGATGGCCCGGCTGCACACCGGTCGGCACAAGGTGCTCGCCACCTACCGCAGCTACCACGGTGCGACGGCCGGCTCGATCACGCTGACCGGCGACCCGCGTCGCTGGCCGTCCGAGCCCGGGCTTTCCGGCATCGTCCACTTCTGGGGTCCCTACACCTACCGCTCGGCCTTCCACGCCGACAATGACGAGCAGGAGCGCGACCGCGCCCTGCAGCACCTGCGCGACACCCTCATGGTCGAGGGGCCGCACACCGTCGCGGCGATCATCCTCGAGACGGTCGTCGGCACGAACGGCATCCTCGTGCCGCCGGACGGCTACCTGCAGGGCGTCCGCGAGATCTGCGACGAGTTCGGGATCCTGCTCATCGCCGACGAGGTCATGGCCGGGTTCGGCCGGTGCGGCGAGTGGTTCGCCGTCGACCACTGGGGCATCCGGCCCGACCTCATCACCTTCGCCAAGGGGGTCAACTCCGGCTACGTGCCGCTCGGTGGCGTCGTCATCTCCGACGAGGTCCGCGCCTCCTTCGAGACCCGCGCCTACCCGGGCGGGCTCACCTACTCGGGCCACCCGCTCGCGTGTGCCTCCGCGGTCGCGTCGATCAACGCGTTCCGGGAGGAGGGCATCATCGAGAACGCCCGGATGCTCGGCACCGACGTCATCGGGCCGGGGCTGGCCGAGCTGGCGAGCAAGCACCCGAGCGTCGGCGAGGTCCGCGGGCTCGGCGTCTTCTGGGCGCTCGAGCTGGTCCGCGACCGCGACACCCGAGAGCCGCTCGTGCCGTTCAACGCCGCCGGCGACGCCGCCCGGCCGATGACGGCGTTCGCGGCCGCGTGCAAGGAACGCGGCCTGTGGCCGTTCACCCACTTCAACCGCACGCACGTGGTGCCGCCGTGCACGACCACTCCCGACGAGGTCCGCGAGGGCCTGGCCATCCTCGACGACGCGCTGTCGGTCGCCGACGAGTTCACCGCCTGAGCGGCACCACCCGCCCGGTCGGGGCGTCCGCCTCGGCCGGGCGGGACGCCTCGGCCGGGCGGGACGCGTCGGGCGGGGTCTCACGAGACGCCGTGGGGAAGGACGCCACGGGGTCGCACACCTCGCGCATCCACAGCTCGACGTTGAGGACGCGCCAGAACACCATCGAGTCGTGCGCCCCGTTCCCGAGCAGCCACTCCTCGTACGCGTTCGACACGGCGTCGGCGTCGAACCACGGCCGGCTGCGGAACGACGCAGAGGCGAAGATGTCGCGCATCAGCCCGGGCGTCTCGCGGAACCAGTCGTCCTGCGGCGTCGTGAAGCCGATCTTGTTGCGGCGCAAGGTGATCGAGTCGGGCAGGAGATCGCGGACCGCCTCGCGCAGCATCCGCTTGTTCCACCCACCGCCGACGACCGACGCGTCCGGTTGGGCGAACACGAACCGGACGAGGTCGACGGCGAGGAACGGCACACGGCCCTCGAGCGAGAACCGCATCGTGTTGCGGTCCTCGTAGCGCAGCAGCGCCGGCAGCGACCCGACGAAGAGGTCGTGCACCAGTCGCTCGCGCATCGTCGCGCCGACCGGCGCGTACGTCTCGCAACGGTGCTCGTCGACGAAGGTGGGTGCGAGCAGCGGCGCGACCGACGCGTCGTGGCTCGTCGGCAGCAGGCGCCTGACCCGGCTGGAGACGAGGCCGCGCAGCACGTCGCGCTCGGCGAACGCCTCCCGCAGGCCGCGGACCGGGTGGCGGCGCAGCAGGTCCCGCAGGTGCACGACGGCCTGGGGCACGTAGCCCGCGAGCAGCTCGTCGGCGCCCTGCCCGTCGAGCATGACGGTGACGTGGCGGGCTGCCTCGCGCATGACCCGGTACTGCGCGTACGGCCCGGACGAGACGACCGGCTCCTCCTGGGTGCGCACGAAGTCGGACAGGTCGGTGAGGAAGTCCTGCGCCGTGGGCGACACGAGGTGGCGGTCGACCCGGTCGCGGCGCCCGTCGAGGGCGTCATCGACCCACCGACGCTCGTCGTTGCGGTGCCCCGGGAAGACCGCGGAGAACGTCCGCTGCCGCACCCCGACCGCCCTGGCCGACGGTTCGGGCAGCAGCTCGTCGACGAGCGCGGCCACGGCCGAGCTGTCCAGGCCCCCGGACAGCGACGTGCCGACGGGCACGTCGGAGGACAGACGCATCCGCACGGCGCGGGTCAGCTCGGTACGGAACCGGCGGGACGTCTCGGGGTCGTGGCGGTCGCCGCGGGACGCGCGTCCGGCCGCCGCGAGCAGGTCTTCGCGCAGCGTCGTGAAGGGGCGGCGATGCATGCCCTCGGGGCCGATCGTCACGACCTCGCCGGGCAGCACCCGCTCGATCCCCGCGAGGAAGGTGGCGCGGTCGTCGTCGTGGACCCGGAAGCGCAGGTAGCGGTACACCGACCGCTCGTCGGGGACGGCCGGCACGAGACCCGTGGCAAGGATGGGCCTGATCTCGCTCGCGAACAGCCAGCCGGGCCCGTCGGGCGACTCGACGCGCGCCAGGTGCAGCGGTTTGATGCCGAAGTGGTCGCGGGCCAGCAGCGTCGTGCGTGTCCCACCGTCCCAGAAGGCGAGGGCGAACATGCCGTCGAGGCGGTCGAGCGCCTCGACGCCCCACTCGACGAGCGCGTGCAGGACGACCTCGGTGTCGCTGCGCGTCGTGAACGCGTGGCCCGCAGCCCGCAGCTCCTCGCGCAGGTCGTCGTGGTTGTAGACCTCGCCGTTGTAGACGAGCACGTGCCGGCCACCGGATGTGGCCATGGGCTGGGCGCCGCCGGGGCGGTCGATGACCGCGAGCCGCTCGTGGGCGAAGCCGACCCGGCCCTCCGCGTCGCTCCACGTGCCAGAGCCGTCGGGCCCGCGGTGCCGCTGCGCGTCGCCCATCCGTTCGAGCAGACCCGGGTCGGGGTCGACCCCGATGCAGCCGGCGATGCCGCACATGTCCACCTCCCGCGGTGGCCGGCCCGGACGGCCGGCAGCGCCGCGGGACCAGCCTCGCGGGGACGGCTGAACCGTGGCTGGACCCCGTCTGCAGGGTCGCTGGACCCCGGCAGCGGCCGGCTCAGGCGTCGACGTCGACGAGGCCTGAGCCCGCCGGGTCGACGGCCCGCTGGGCGGCGTCGTCGGGCAGCGGCGGGGGAGTGCCGCCCCACGCGGGGCACAGGGCACGGTGCTCGCACCAGTCGCACAGGCGGCTTGGGCTGGGACGCCAGTCGCCGGTGGTCGCGGCAGTCTCGATGGCGGCCCACAGCGCCTTGACCTTGCGCTCGACGCCGAGGAGGTCCTGCTCGTCGGGCTCGTAGGCGACGATCTCGCTGTTGCCGAGGTACACGAGCTGGAGGCGGCGGGGGATCTCGCCGCGCAGGCGCCACAGCACGAGCGCGTAGAACTTCATCTGGAACAGGGCCTTGGCCTCGAAGTGCTCGGACGGCGAGCGGCCGGTCTTGTAGTCGACGACGCGCATCGCACCACTCGGGGCGACGTCGAGCCGGTCGACGTAGCCGCGAAGCGTCAGGCCGTCGATCTCGGTCTCGACGTAGAGCTCGCGCTCGGCCGGCTCGAGGCGGGTCGGGTCCTCGAGCTCGAACCACGTGCCGATGAGGGCCTGCGCGTCGGCGAACCACTCGTCGGTGCGACCGTCGCGGTCGGCGAGCAGGTCGAGCAGGTCGGGCTCCTCGCCGGTCAGGCGCTCCCACTCGCGGGGGACGATCGAGACAGCAGCCTCGAGCGTGCGCTCGGCCGCCGGGAGGTCGAAGAGCCGCTCGAGGACGGCGTGCACGAGCGTGCCGCGGGCCGTGGCCGGCGTCGGTGGCGAGGGCAGCTTGTCGATGACCCGGAAGCGGTAGAGCATCGGGCAGGTCATGAAGTCGGATGCCCGGCTCGGGGACAGTGCTGCGGCCATGCACCGACCGTACTGGGCCGGGCCGACACCGGCTCTCCGCCACCCACAGGGCCCACAGGGCCAGCCGGGTGGCCACCCCGACGGCAACCGGAGGCACAGCCCTCGCACAGGCCCCGCACGGCGGGCGGCAGCCCGGCGGGGCATAGGGTCAGTGCATGAGCAGCACGGCGCGCCCGGACGCAGGACCCGGGTTGCGGATCGGGGTCATCGCCGGCACTCCGGTGTACCTGGGCCGGTCCTGGCCGCTCATCGTCCTGCTCGTCCTGCTCATCGTCGTGCCCGCGCAGGGCGGCGCCGGCGGGTCACTGGGGCAGTCGGTCGTCATCGCGCTCGCGTTCGCCCTGATGCTGCTCGTGTCGGTGCTCGTCCACGAGGCGGCGCACGCGCTGGTGGCGCTGTGGCGGGGCCACCGGGTCGACCGCATCGTCGCCGACGTCTGGGGCGGTCACACCGTCTACGACGCGACGTCGAGCACCCCCGTCACCACCGCCCTCGTCGCCGTCGCCGGCCCGCTGTCCAACCTCGCCCTCGCGGCGCTGTCATGGCTCGTGCAGCCGTACGCGAGCGGTGCGGTGCTCGGCGGCGTCCTCGAGGCGGTCACGTACACCAACCTCTTCGTCGGTCTCTACAACCTGCTGCCCGGCCTGCCGCTCGACGGCGGCCAGATCGTCAGCTCGCTCGTGTGGCGGGCCACCGGGCGCAAGGGCACCGGCCTCACCGCCGCGGGCTGGCTCGGGCGCGTCGTCGCCATCGGCAGCGTCTTCTGGTTCGTCGGCCTGCCGCTCCTACAGGGGCGCACGCCGACGTCCATCGCCCTCGTGTGGACCGCGATGATCGGCTTCTTCCTCTGGCGCGGGGCCTCGGCCGCGATCCGTTCGGGGCAGATCCACGACGCCACGGCCGGGCCGGCCACCGAGGTGCTCGAGCCCGTCGTGCTCGTCCCGGGAGAGACGAGCCTCGGCGAGGTCGACCGCGGGCTCGCCGTCCCGGCTGAGGGTGCCGGCACGCCGTACGTCGTCGCCGCCGACCCGGCCGGCTGGCCCCTCGGGCTGCTCGATGCCGAGAGCGCCTCTCGGGTGCCCGCCGAGGGCCGCGACCGGACGCCGGTGGCCTCGGTCGTCATCGCGCAGCCGGCGTCGTGGGTCGTGGCCCTTCCGGCCGACGCGGTGCTGACCGACCTGATCCGGGTCATGAGCTCGCGTGACCTGTCCTTCGCCGTCGTCGTCGACGAGGCCTCGCGCGAGGTGCGGGGGCTGGCGAGCGCGGAGCGGATCAACACGGTCGTGGGGGCCGAGCTGGCCCGACGCGGACGTCGCTGAGCGCGTCGCCGCTCGCATCTCGTCCACACCCCCGTCCCGCTCCGTCCGGTCGTCCACAGGCCGCCGGACGCGCGTCGCGAAAGGGTCCCGCCGACCCGACGCTGGTGCCGGGGCGTCGAGCCGTCGGCACGGTCGTCGCCCGACCCGTTCGCCGACCCATTCGCCGACCCACTGGACGAGCCGAGGAGCACCCATGGCCACCTACACGACGACACCACCCCGCACCCGCACCACCCGTGGCAAGGAGGCCAGCGCCAGGAGCGGCCCGGACCCCAGCCAGGAGCCGTGCAACGAGGTGCGCCTGCGTGGCCGCCTCGGTGCGCCGGCGCAGGAGCGGACCCTGCCGAGCGGTGACGTCATCGTCACCTTCCGTGTCGTCGTGGCCCGGCCGCCCGTCCGGGGCGCGGCGGCGGTCGCGGCA
>JAEXXY010000456.1 GCA_023451855.1 Actinomycetes bacterium | reverse complement strand
CTGCTCGACGAGCCGCTCGCCGCCCTCGACCCCGACACCCGTGCCCGCACCCGCAGCGACCTCGCGGCACGCCTTGCCGGGTACGGCGGTGTCACCGTCCTCGTCACCCACGACCCGCTCGACGCCCTGACCCTCGCCGACCACCTCGTCTTCGTCGAGGACGGACGCGTGTCGCAGGCCGGCACGCCGGCCGAGGTGCTAGGCGAGCCCCGCAGCCCGTACGTGGCCACCGTCGTCGGGCTCAACCTCTATGCGGGACAAGGCGACTCGCACGGTCACGTGACGACGTCGACCGGTGCGCTCCTCGTGACGACCGACCCCACGGAGGGGACGGTGTGGGCGACGGTCCCGCCGCAGGGCGTCGCGCTGCACCGCTCGCGGCCCGACGGCTCCCCCCGCAACACGTGGCCGCTGCGGGTGGCGTCGGTGACGATGCAGGGCCAGTCAGCCCGCGTCGGGCTCGAGGGCAAGCTCGCCCTGACGGCCGAGGTGACGCTCGAGTCGGTGGCCGGCCTCGGCATCCGCGTCGGCGCGCAGCTGTGGGCCGCCGTCAAGGCCACCGAGGTGCGCACCTACCCCCGCTGACCCGCAGGTCACGTGGCGGGAGCCGGGGCGACGTCGCCGACCGGCTCGGCGTCGGGACGGCCCGTGCTGCGACGCACCCGCAGGAACGCGAGCACCGACGGCGCCTGCACGAGGGCGGCCACGAGCAGCGCCACCGGGATCGAGGCCCACGACGCGAGCGCCCCGAGCGGGGGCCCGCCCGCGACCTGGCCGATGGCGTCGGCCTGGCCGTTCATCGACAAAACGGTCGCGCGGGTGCCCGACTCGAGGTTGCGGTTGAGCCACGCGGCCTGGATCGGGCCGGCGAAGGCCTGCCCCGCACCCCTCAGCCACACGCACGCGAGGACGAGCCACAGGTTGCCGAGGACGGCCACGCCGACGACCGCCAGCACCTGGGCCGTCACCGCGACGACGACCGGCACGGCCGGGTGCTCGTCGACGAACCGTCGCGGCAGCCACCGCCCGCTCGCCAGCGACGCCGCGAGCGAGATCAGCGTTCCCACGAGGGCGAAGGCCGTGAACGCGAGCGCCTCGTCGCCACCGAAGACCTCCGGCATCGCGAAGGTGTCGAGCAGCCGCACCCGCCAGAGCCGGTCGAAGACCTCGCTCGACAGGCCGACGAGAAGGCTGACGAGCAGGAAGGCGCGCACGACGCGTCGATGCCGGGCCACCCGCAGGCCGCCGACGAGCTGGGCGCGCAGGTGGGCGAAGGTCTCCCGGTCGCCGCGCGGCGTCGGGTGGAAGTGGCGCTCGGGCATGACGAGCAGCAGGCCGACGGCGAGCCCCATGAGCACGACCCCGGCCACGACGACCGGCACGCGCAGGGCGAGCAGCCCGAGCGCGCCCGCGGCGAGCGTGCCGACGACGCTCGCGCCGAGGTCGATCTGGGTCTCGCGGGTGAAGACCGGCCCGACCGCCTCCTCCCCCACCTCGTCGGTGATCCAGGCCTGGAGCGCGCCGGAGGTGAACGTGTAGCCGATGCCCCACACGATGTTGCCGATGACGGCCGCGGCGAAGGTCGCGACGATGCCCTCGAACGCGAAGCCGACCCCGATGAGGAAGAAGCCGATGATGACCGACAGGCGCCGGCTCACGAGGTCGGCCACGACACCGGTCGGCACCTCGAAGAGGAAGCAGGTGGCCTCGAGGACCGTGCCGACAAGGACCATCTGGAACGGGTCGAGGCCGATGACGCGGTACTGGAAGACGAGGTTGAGCGTGAAGCAGGCCGAGAACGCGAACGCGCTGACCGCGGTCAGCACATAGAAGGTGCGTCTCGCGTCGGCCGGGCGCAGCGGCCGCAGCAGGAGGTTCGGCACGGACCGACGGTACGGCGCCGACGGTGCCGGCGTCCCCGGCTTTTTGGACGCGGCCGGCGGGACGCCGCCACCGGTCACCCGGACGCGCGAGCGGGTGCCGACGCGTCTTGTCGGCACCCGCCGCCGGTCCGGCCCGGTGGGAGGGGCCCCGCCGGTGGGGCTCAGCCGCTCCAGCCCGTCGTGGCCACGTCGATCGGCTCGACCTGGCCGAGCCAGACGTCACCCTCGACCCTGGCCCGCGTGCTGCGGTCCATCGTGGCGGTGGGGTCGGAGGTGAAGTCGGTGCCGTACTGCTGCACCCGGGTGCCGTGCCGCACGCCGTCCGGGGTCTGGATGCTGATCTTCGTCTCCCAGGCCTGGCCCGAGCCGAGGTGCACGTGCGCCCAGTTGCGCAGGTTGCCGTTGCACCAGCCCCAGTACTGCGAGAGCGTGCCGATGCGCTGGCCGCCCCACGAGGCGTAGATGCCTGCGCTGTTGACGAGGTGGGGCGTGCCGCAGCCGGCCGGTGAGTCGTTCGCGCTCGCCGGCGCCATGCCGGCGGCCATCGCCGCGACGGCGGCGAGGGCGACGGCGGAGGTGCGCAGGGTGGTCTTTCGCATCATGACGGGTCGTCCTCTCAGGTGACCGAGGTGCCGGCGGGGGCGGTGGTGAGCTGCCACGAGTCGTACGTGGCGTCGTAGCGGTACTCGTCCCACGTCACGTGGTTGCGGGTGCCGTCGGCCTTGTACTCGGCGAGGTCGTAGGAGCAGCGCTGCCACGTGCCGACGCCCTGGGCGTTGCGGCACGAGCCGGACCCGCCCGTCTGCGTCGACCAGCGCACGACGGCGGAGTTGCCGTCCTTGACGCCGTCGTAGACCCAGAAGTTGTCGTACTTCCGGTCGTAGCAGGAGTAGACGTAGTTGTTGCTGCCCGCCTCGGTCCACCAGTAGGAGCACTTGAGGTCGGCGTCCGAGGCGGCCGGGGGCCGGGGCGCGGCCATGGCGGGGACGGCGCTCGAGAGCACGATCCCGGCTGCCGCCACGGCGACGGCGAGGAGTTTCTTCATGGTGTCCTTCCTGTTCCTGACAGCTCGCGTGGTGCTGGACAGGACCACCCAAGCGAGCCGGGCTAACAGGCGGCTAACACGGTGCGCGTCCCACATTTTGGACGAGATGCTCGGACGTCCTAGTATTTCGCCATGCCAGCGACGAGGCTGATGCCCACCGACGACGCCGCCGACCTCATCGAGCTGACGCGCGAGATCTGCCGCAAGGACCTCGCCCCGCGGGTCGACGCCGCCGAGCGCGGCCGCGAGTTCCCCGAGCAGGCCTTCAGGACGCTCGGCCGGGCCGGACTGCTGTCGCTGCCCTACCCGGAGGAGTTCGGCGGGGCCGACCAGCCCTACGAGGTGTACCTGCAGGTCGTCGAGGAGATCGCGACGGTCTGGATGAGCGTCGCCGTCGGCGTCAGCGTCCACAGCCTCACCGCCTACCCCGTCGCGACCTACGGCACCGACGAGCAGAAGGCGGCCCTCCTGCCCGGCATGCTCTCCGGCGACCAGCTCGGCGCCTACTGCCTGTCCGAGCCGCTCGCCGGCTCCGACATCGCCTCGATGACGACCCGCGCCACGCGCACCGACGCCGGCTGGAGCCTCAAGGGCACCAAGGCGTGGATCAGCCACGCCGGCCACGCCGACTACTACACGACGTTCGCCCGCACCTCCGACGACGGCGGCAAGGGCCTGTCGACGTTCATCGTCCCCGGCGACGCCCCCGGGCTGACCTTCGCCGAGCCCGAGCGAAAGATGGGCCTGCACTGCGACCCCGTCGCACAGGTCATGTTCGACGCCGTCCCCGTCGAGGCCGCCCGCCTCGTCGGCGCCGAGGGCGACGGCATGAAGACCGCCCTCTCGGCCCTCGATGCCGGCCGGCTCGGCATCGCGGCGGCCGCCACGGGCCTGGCCCAGGCCGCCCTCGACGCCGCCGCCCGGTACGCGACGGAGCGCGAGCAGTTCGGACGCCGGATCGCCGACTTCCAGGGCCTCGCCTTCCTCCTCGCCGACATGGAGGCCGCGGTCACGAGCGCCCGCGCCACCTACCTGCACGCCGCGCGCCTCAAGGACGCCGGCCGCGCCTTCAGCAAGGAGGCTGCCGTCGCCAAGCTCGTCGCCACCGACGCGGCGATGACGGTGACGACCGACGCGGTCCAGGTGCTCGGCGGCGCCGGCTACACCGAGGACTTCCCGCTCGAGCGCTACATGCGCGAGGCCAAGGTCACCCAGATCTTCGAGGGCACCAACCAGATCCAGCGCCTCGTCGTGTCCCGCCAGCTGCTCGCCCAGGTCCGCTGACTCCCGGCCGCCCCCGGCCAGCTCCGCACGACGCCCACCTCTCCCTGACCCGAAAGGCCCTGCCATGCAGCTGAACTCATCCACCGTCGCCCTCGTGACCGGCGGAGGCTCGGGCCTCGGTGGAGCCACCGTGCGGCGCCTCGTGGCCGACGGCGCCAAGGCCGTCGTCATCGACCTCGAGGGCTCCACCGCCCCGGCCCTCGTCGACGAGCTCGGCGGCGACCACGTCGTCTTCGTCCCCGCCGACGTGCGCGACGAGGCGCAGGTCCAGGCCGCCGTCGACCGCGCCACCTCGCTCGGCGAGCTGCGCATCGCGGTCAACTGCGCCGGCGTCGCCACCCCGGGCCGGGTCATCGGCCGCGGCGGTCCGCTCTCGCTCGAGACGTTCCGCACCGTCATCGACATCAACCTCGTCGGCTCGTTCAACGTGCTGCGCCTCGCGGCCGCGGCCATGCTCGGCAACGAGCCCGTCGACGGCGACCGCGGCGTCATCGTCAACACCGCGAGCATCGCCGCCTTCGACGGCCAGATCGGCCAGGCCGCCTACGCCGCGAGCAAGGGCGGCATCGTGGGGCTCACCCTCTCGGCCGCTCGAGACCTGGCGGACAAGGCGATCCGCGTCATGACGATCGCCCCCGGCACCTTCGAGACGCCGATGCTGGCCGGCCTGCCGGGTGAGGTCAAGGAGATCCTCGAGAGGCAGGTGCCGCACCCCTCGCGCCTGGGCAACCCCGTCGAGTACGCCTCGCTCGTGCGCCACATCGTCGACAACCCGATGCTCAACGGCGAGGTCATCCGCCTCGACGGCGCGCTGCGGATGCCCCCACGCTGAGGCGGCGCGGTCGCGCACAATGGGGCTGTGAGCGAGCCGGGCAGTGACCTTGTCGTCGCCCCGGGCCCCGGTCTGCGGCGCGGCCTCGTCATCCCCGCGGTCGAGCTGGTCGAGCGGTTCAGCCGGTCCTCGGGTCCCGGCGGCCAGGGCGTCAACACGACCGACAGCCGCGTCGAGCTGCTCTTCGAGCCCGGCACGTCGAGCGCCCTGACGCCGACCCAGCGCGAACGCGCCGTCGCGGCC
>JAEXXY010000446.1 GCA_023451855.1 Actinomycetes bacterium | reverse complement strand
CGACGAGGACGAGCCCCTCGCACCGCTCGGCGAGCAGGGTGTCGACCGCGTCGCCCTCGGAACGGTCGGGTGTGACGCCGCTGAGGACCACCTCGTAGCCCACCGCGTCGGCCTCGGTGTAGAGGCTGCGGAGCACCTCGCCGTGGAAGGCGTGCCCGACGGCGAACGTGACGCCCAGCATGCGCGTCCGCCCCCGGCCGAGGCGGCTGGCGCGGGTGTCGGGGCGGTAGTCGAGGTCGGCGGCCGCGGCGAGCACGCGGGCGCGGGTCTCCTCGGAGGCGCCGGCGACGCCGCGGAAGACGATCGACACGAGCGCGCGCGACACCCCGGCCCGTGCCGCGACGTCCTCCATGGTCACGCGTCCGGTCGCCATGCGTCCGCAGTGTAGAGCGCTCCAGAGGATTCCGCGTCGATGCCTTGACGCGAAAGGGACCGCTGCCCCACCATCGAACTAGAGCGCTCTAGTAGAGAAGCGAAGGAGCTCCCGAATGTCCGCCCCAGACCCCGTCCGCATCGGCCTCATCGGCACCGGCCGCATCGGCACCCACCACGCCACCACCCTCGCCCGGCGCCTCCCCGAGTCCGAGCTCGTCGCCGTCGCCGACCCGTTCGAGGCGTCCGCCCAGCGCCTCGGCGAGGACCTCGGTGTCGCATGGCTCACCGACCCGCAAGCCCTCATCGACGACCCGCGGATCGAGGCCGTCGCCATCACCTGCGCCAGCACGGCCCACGCCGACCTCGTCGTCGCAGCCGCCCGCGCCGGCAAGGCCGTCTTCGTCGAGAAACCCATGGCGATGACCCTCGCCGACGCCGACCGTGCCATCGCCGCCGTCGAGCAGGCCGGCGTCCCGCTGCAGGTCGGCTTCAACCGCCGCTTCGCCCGCGACTTCGCCACCGCTCACGACGCCGTCACCGCCGGACGCGTCGGCACCCCGCAGCTGCTGCGCTCCGTCACTCGCGACCCCGGCCTGGCGAACCCCGGCGCAGTCCCGCCGTGGACGATCTTCACCCAGACCCTCATCCACGACTTCGACGCGCTCAACTGGTTCAACGCCGGTGCGCATGCCGTCGAGGTCAGCGCCATGGCCGACGCTCTCGTCGCGCCGGCGTACAAGGCGGCGGGACTGCTCGACACCGCCGTCGTGACGGTCCGCTACGACAACGGCGCCATCGGCGTGGCCGAGGCGAGCTTCTCCGCCGCGTACGGCTACGACGTGCGTGGCGAGGTCTTCGGCTCGGCCGGCATGGTGCAGGCGGGCAGCCCGGCACACCTGACCACGTCGCTGTGGACGGCCCACGGCCTCGCCGCACCCACGGCACGCACGGACACCGACCTCTTCGCCGAGGCCTACGCCGCCGAGCTCGCCGCATTCTGCACCGCCGTGCGGGCCGGATCGCCCACGGTCGTCGGCGGCCACGACGCCCGCGCCGCACTGCGCATCGCCCTGGCCTGCATCGAGGCCGTCGAGACCGGCGGCACGGTCACCGTGCGCGACGCCGACCGCGCGGTCGTGGCGTGAGCGCCCACACCGGCGTCGGCCCCGACGCGGCGCCTGGCGCCAGCCCGTTCACGCTGGCCGTCAGCTCGGAGATGGTCTTCCTCGACCTGCCCGTCGTGGACCGGGTGCGCCGCATCCACGAGCTCGGCTTCGCCGTCGAGATCTGGGACTGGACCCGTCACGACCTCGACGCGCTCGAGGCCCTGCGCGCCGAGGGCGTCCTGTTCTCCTCCATGACCGGCTACGTCCGCGGCCGTCTGGCTGACCGCGAGGGCGCCGACGAGCTGCTCGCGACGGCCGCCGAGTCGGTGCCCGTCGCGCAGCGCCTCGGCATCCCGCGGCTCAACCTCCACGGCACCGGCCTCGACGACCAGGGCCTCCCGGTGCGGCCGGCCCACGAGGTCACCGGCGCGATGTGGCTGCAGGCGCGCGACACCCTGGGCCGCATCGCCGAGCTCGGCGAGCGTGAGGGTGTGCAGTTCGTCCTCGAGAACCTCAACACCGAGGTCGACCATCCCGGGGTGCCGTTCGCCCGCGCCGCCGACTGCCTGGCGCTCGTCGAGGCCGTCGACAGCCCGCACCTGCGGCTCATGCTCGACCTCTACCACGCCCAGATCGGGGAGGGGAACCTCATCGAGCTGTGCCGCCGGGCCCTGCCGTGGGTCGGCGAGATCCAGGTGGCCGACGTGCCGGGACGCTGCGAGCCCGGCACCGGCGAGATCGCCTATCCGGCCGTCGCGCGGGCCCTCGCCGACCTCGGCTACCGGGGCACCGTCGGCCTCGAGGCATGGGCGTCGGGCGACCCCGAGCTCGCCCTCAAGCGCTTCCGCGACGCCTTCACCCTCTGACCCCTTCTGACCCGCCCACGGGGGTCGAGGTATTCGGCGACCGCATCCAGTCGCCGAATACCTCGATTCCTCTGGGTGGGGGCCTGGGGGCGGGGTGCGGGTCAGTGGGAGCGGCGGGCGTCGGCCTGGGCGTCGAGCCGGCGGTGCAGCTCGGCCGGATCGACGCCGCGGGTCAGGGCGTCGGTCACGACGTCGGCCTGGCTCGGCGGGGCCATGCCGCCGATCGGCTGGTCGCGGTCGAGGTTGGTCGGGAACGCGTATCCCTCGGCGCCCGCGGCGACGGCATTCGCCACGCCCCGCCCGACCCGTCCGCCCCCTGCCCCCGACACCTGCGCGAGGAGCGTCGGGTAGAGGGCCTCGACGACGCGCTGCCGGTCGACGGTCTCCATGGCCCGGCCGAAGGCCGACGACACCTGCAGCAGGTTGGCCATGCGCCGGATGTCGGCCGAGTGGTTCGTGCCGGCCGCGTGGAAGAGGGCGGGGTTGAAGAAGACGGCGTCACCCTTGGCGAGCGGCAGCTGCACGTGGTGGGCCACGAAGTACTCCTGGAACTCCGGGCGCCGGTAGGCCACGTAGCCGTGCGCGTACTTCTGGCTGTGCAGCAGGTAGAGCGTCGGGCCCGACTCGACGGGCATGTCGCAGTGGGCCACCGCGCCCTGCAGGGTCAGCACCTGCGACAGCGCGTGCACGTGCGCGGGGTAGCGCGCGCAGACCTCGTCGCTCTGGAAGCCGAGGTGGTAGTCGCGGTGCACGGTCTGGCCGGCGCCGCCGGGGTTGACGACGTTGACCTGCGAGGTCACCTGGTAGCCGGGGCCGAGCCATGCGGTCGAGGCGAGGGCGAGGACGTCGTTGGCGTAGTAGTCGACGAAGGCCTGCGTGTCGGTCACGGCGAGCTTCTCGAGCGCGTTCCAGACGCGGTCGTTGGCGCCGGGCTTGGCGAAGTGGTCGCCGGATGCTGTTCCGGCAGAACGCTGCTCACTGATCATCGAGTCGAACGCGGCCGTGACGCGGTCGACGACCGACGCGTCGAACGCGCCCTCCACGACGACGATCCCCGGCCCGTCCGCCAGGCCGCGGGCGATCTCGGTGAGCACGGCGCGTCGGCCGTCCTCGTCGACGGCGTCGGCGGCGGCGACGAGCGCTTCGGCGGCATAGACGGGCACCTCGCCCTCGAGCCGCGACGCGTGCGGGTGGTCCTCGAGGCGGGTGCGGTCACTGAGGACCTCGAGCAGGTCGGCGAGCCGGCAGTCCTCGGGCAGGAGCCAGGGGTGGATGGGGCGGGCGGTCTGGGTCACGACGTCCTCCTCGACGCGGTGGGGCGCTGGGTGGTCCCTCTCAGGATGGATCCGCCACGCCTGCCCTGGACCACCGCCAAGCCCTCAGAAAGCCCTCAGCTCGAGCACGGCCCGGTCTACCGTGACGCCATGGCCAGGACGGCGCCGCGCACCCACCGCGTCCGCGACATCGCAGAGCAGTCGGGCCTGTCCGAGGCGACCGTCGACCGCGTGCTGCACGGCAGGGTCGGCGCGAGCGCGCGGGCCGTGCGGGCCGTCGAGCAGGCGGTTCTCGACCTCGACCGCCAGCAGTCGCAGCTGCGGATCGCCGCCCGGACGCTCGTCGTCGACGTCGTCATGCAGGCACCCGAACGCTTCTCGGGCGCCGTGCGCGCCGCTCTCGAGGCCGAGCTGCCGGCGGCCCGCCCGGCCGTGGTGCGGGCCCGGTT
>JAEXXY010000423.1 GCA_023451855.1 Actinomycetes bacterium | reverse complement strand
CCGCTGCCGACGAGCAGCACGACGGTGAGCGGTTGGAGCACGCGGCGAGCCTACTGCGTGGGTGGGGCCCGATCCGCGACCGGTAGGTTTCCCCTCAGGTGGCGCTTCGGCCTCCACCGGACCTGCCGCGGCCTGCCGCCACCCGCGGGACCTTCCGCCACCTTCCGCGACCCACCTCACCCCTCGAGGAGCTCCCGTGCCGATCCGCCCCATCGCGGTCGACCGCGCCGCCGGCGTGCTCCTCGGACAGGCGTGCGGCGACGCACTCGGTGTGCCCTACGAGATGGCGGCACCGCCCGTCGGCGAGGCCGTCATGAAGGGCGGCGGCCTCGGTCCGTACGGGCCCGGCGAGTGGAGCGACGACACCCAGATGACGCTCTGCGTGGCGCGGGTCGCCGCGCTCGGTCTCGACCTCACCTCACCCCGAGGCCTCGACGAGGTGGCCGACGCGTTCACGGCGTGGCTCGACGGCGGCGCCAGCGACGTCGGCACGCAGACCCGCGCGGTGCTCACCGAGGCCCGGACCCTCGAGGGCCGTCCCCACGAACGCCTGGCACGCGCCAGCGAGAACCTCCACGCGCGCACCGGGCTCACCGCCGGCAACGGCGCCCTGATGCGCACCTCCATCGTCGGGCTGTCGGCCCTCACCGACCGCGACGCCACCGCCCGGGCCGCGCGCGCGGTCGCCGAGCTGACCCACGCCGACCCGCTGGCCGGGGACTCGGCGGTGCTGTGGTCCGAGGCGATCCGCGTCGCCGTCACGGAGGGACGGCTCGACCTCACCGCCGGCCTCGACCTCGTCAGCGCGGCGCACGCCGGTCACTGGGGCGACTGGATCGAGGCGGCGACCGGCGCCGACCCCGGCGACTTCGGCGACAACGGCTTCACCGTCACCGCCCTGCAGGACGCCTGGGCCGCCATCACCTCGACCGACCGCGGCGACGGCTCGGCGATGCACCTGCAGCGCGGGCTGCAGGCCGCCGTCCGGGCCGGCCACGACACCGACACCGTGGCGGCCATCGCCGGCTCCCTGCTCGGCGCCCGCTACGGCGCCTCTGCGGTGCCCACGCAGTGGCGCCGGATGGTCCACGGCTGGCCGGGCCTGCGCGCCCACGACCTCGTCGAGCTCGCCGTGTCGACCTCCATCGGCGGGCGACGCCACGGCGAGTGGCCCTCCGTCGAGACGATGGCCGACCCCGCCGTGCCGCCGCTGGCCCAGCCGCACCCGATCGACCCGGACATCCTGCTCGGCAGCATCACCGACCTCGGCCGGGTCCGTGAGCTCGGTGTCCAGGCGGTCGTGTCGCTGTGCCCGCTCGGGCTGCGCGACATCCCGGCCGAGGGCATGTCGGCGCGCGACCACATCGAGTTCTGGATCAACGAGCACGACGACCAGGAGCTCAACCCGCACCTCGACTTCGTCCTCGACGACGCGTCGTCCGCCCTGCGCCAGTTCCGCGCCGAGGGCAAGCGCGTCCTCGTGCACTGCCACCACGGGGGCGACCGCGCTCCCGCCGTGGCTCTGCGCTACGCCGTCGACCTCGGGGTCGCGCCCGAGCTGGCCGAGCGCTCCATCCGGGCGGCGCTGCCGGGCATCCGCGGCGAGGGGCGGCTCTGGCACGTGGCGGCCCACGGCGCCTAGGTTGCGTCCATGACCGACCTCGACCACCGGCGTCTCGGCGTCGATCTCTACAACGCGACGTGGGAGCTCCTCGAGCGGGACGACCGCTCACCTGCCGACGACGACGCGATGCTCGGACGCGCCTACGCGTCGCTGTACCACTGGAGCCAGGTGCCGCAGGTGCGGGCGGCGAACCTCGGACGCGGCCACTGGCTCGTCTCGCGCGTGCACGCCGTGCTGGCTCTGCCCGACGCGGCAGCACACCATGCAGCACGCTACGTCGCGATCGCACGCGAGGGCGGCGTCGACGACTGGGACCTCGCGGCGGCGTTCGAGGCCTCGGCCCGGGCCGCCGCGGTCGGGGGCGACTTCGAGGCGGCCGACCGTTTCGAGGCGCAGGCACGGGAGGCTCTCACGTCGGTGGGCGATGCCGAGGACCGTGAGGTGGTCGAGGCCGACCTCGCCACGCTCCCGCGCCGGCCCTGACTCCCCCTCCGCCCGCCTGCTCAGACGGTCTTGGCCTCGTCGACGAACCGGCACAGGGCGTTGACGGCGCGCAGCTCCTCGGGCGTGTGGACGGCGGCGTCGAGGAGCATCGGGCTCCCGACGACGACGGCCATGGCCCTGGCGCGGGAGATCGCGACGTTGAGGCGGTGCAGGTCGTAGAGGAACGAGACGCCGCGCGGGGCCAGCGCTGCCGTGGTGCTCGCCATCGAGTAGATGACGACCGCGGCCTGCTGCCCCTGGAACTTGTCGACGGTGCCCACCCGCGCGCCAGGCGGCAGGGTGGCCGCGAGTGCGGCGACGTGCGCGTTGTACGGCGCCACGACGAGGACGTCGTCGAACCCGAACCGGGCAGTGGTGCCCGCGGCATCGGTCCACGTGCCGCGCAGCAGGTCGTCGAACAGGGCGGCGACGACCTGCGCCTCCTGCACGCTCGACTGCTCGCAGAGCTGCTCGTGCTCGACGGGTACCCAGCGCAGGCCGTTGCCGGACAGGGAACCGGGCGCGTCGACGGCGAGCCTCTCGCGGCCGGGCGCCGACTCGAGCTTGCCCTCGTAGGCCAGCTCGGAGACGAACTCGGTGAGCGCCGGGTGCATGCGGTGGGTGCGGTCGAGGAACACGCCCCGGTGCGGCGGGATGACGTCGTGCACGGTGCCGTCGTCGTCGGTCCGCAGGTGGTCGAGCGCTGAGACGCCGGAGCCGTACGGGTGCACGGCCTTGGTGGGCTGGGTCAGCTGCTGGGGGTCGCCGAGGAGCACGAGCGAGCGCGCCGCGGGCGCGACGGCGACGGCGTTGGCGAGGGAGAACTGCCCGGCCTCGTCGATGACGAGCACGTCGACCGACCCGGCCATCTCCTCGCGGGACCACAACCACGCCGTGCCCCCGACGAGCCGCGCCTCCCCGGAGGCGAGGGCCGCGGCGACCGCCGCGTTGTCCGTGGTGTGGGTGATGAGGGCGTTGGGGTCCGCGGGCTCGTCGCCCTCCTCGACGTTGCTGCCGTCCTTGTGCCAGGCGGGGCGGCCGACCTCGTCGAGGAGGTTGAGCACGACGGCGTGCGACTGGGCCGTGACCCCGACCCGCAGCCCGGCGTCGAGCAGCTCGCGCACGAGTGCCGAGCCGGCATACGTCTTGCCGGTGCCCGGGGGGCCCTGCACTGCGAGGACCTCCCCGTCGAGCGCGCGCCCGACCCGGACGACGACGTCCTTGGGCGTCTCGCCGGGGCGTGCCTCGAGGGACTCCTCGGCCGGCACCACGCGCCGGACCAGCCGGGTGGCGAGGTTGTCGCCCCCGGCCAGGGCGAGCTCGCCGGTGCGGGCGATGCTCTCCCGGAGCACCTGGTCCATGACCGGGCCGGGACCGCCGAGACCACGCGGGTGCGGCGGCTCGAGGCTCTTCTTCATCGACAGCTCGACCCAGCCCTCGACGGGGTCGAGCGCGACCACCTTGCCCACGGGCGCGTGCGTGTCGACGTCGGGCACGTACTTGCCCACCGACACCTTGCAGTCCTGGGGCGGAAACGGGTAGCGCCACACCTTGGAGAGCTTGACGAGGCGCATCTCCTCGGGCTCACCGAGGTCGCCGATGGCGGTGCCGTCCTCGACGAGCTCGGCGGTGTCGAGCTCCTTGTAACGGAAGAAGTCCCACCACTCGGGCCGCTTCTCGCGCCGGTGCCACCCGACGAGGCCCGCGAGCAGCGGCTCCTCACCCGCGACGAGGCGCTCGGCGAGCTCGGCCTCGGCGCGCTCCTCGTCGGAGATCTCGCGCAACGCCTCGGGCACCGGACGGGCGAGCTGGTGGCCCCGCGCGGCGAGCTCGTCACGACGCTGCTCGAGCCACACGTGAAGGTCGAGCGTGGAGCGGACGTCGTCGCGGTTGTAGCGGCGGATGTCGTCGAGGATCGACTGGTCGGCCTCTCCCGTCTCCCGCCCGACGAGCCACCGCTCGTACTCGACGACCGACGAGAGCCCGTCGGCGACGCCGTCGCCCCCGGACGGGCGCGTGTGGCCCCAGTAGAACTCCTCGAGCTTCTTGATCGAGTAGGACCCCTTGCTGATCCGCACCCCCTGGCGCACGACGGCGTAGAGGTCGACGAACACCTCGTGGCGCAGCAGCTGGTCGAGCTGCGCCTCACGCGTGGCGTGCTGGCCGACGAGTCGCTTGAGCGCGGTCGTCTCGTACGGCGCGTAGTGGTAGACGTGCATGCCCGGGTAGCGCTGCCAGCGCTCGGTGAGCCAGTCGACGAGGTCGGCGGTGAGACGACCCTCCTCGGCGAAGTCGTGGGCCCAGAAGTCGACGAAGTCGCCCTGTCGGGTCCAGATGCCGGCGAGGTACTCGCGCCCGGCGCCCCCCTCGGCCCACGGGTCGCCCTCGAAGTCGAGGTAGACGTCGCCCTCGTCGGGCTCGGGCAGCATCTGCAGGCCACGGCCCGGCTCGGGGTCGAGCAGCTCGAACTGGGCCCGGCCGGTGTCGCGCTCGGCGAGCTGGAGCCGGGCCTGCTGGAGCAGGCGCCGACGCGTGGACACCGACAGCGCCGGCGCCAGCTGCTCCTCGGTGGCCCCGGCGAGGGAGCGCAGCGTCGGGATGCCCAGCTGCACCAGGGCGGCTCGGTGGTCGGCGCGCATGCCGGCCACCTGGATGAGGTCGTCCCGGTCGAGCCACTCCTGGGCGCAGCGGTCCTTCCACCGACACTGGCCGCAGTGCTGCACCCGAGCCGACTCGGTGGGCTGCGGACGCTCGATGGCGTCGAGCAGCTCCTCGCGGCGGCGCCGGGCGTACGGGGCGACGTCGACGAGCCGCCACGGGTGCTGCTCCTGGTCGCCGGTGACGACGGTGAGCCACTGCGGCGCCACCCCCTGGAGGGTCTCGAGCCGGGCGGCGTACGTCGCCATCTGCAGCAGGGCCGGCACCTTGAGACGCCGCGCCAGCTTGGTGTCGGCGATGTCGTAGCGCCACGGCCCGAACGAGCTGCGCTCCCCCTCGGGCAGGTCGACACGTAGGAGGAAGTCGGCCAGGCCCACCCAGTGGCCGTCGAAGAACGTGGCCTGGTAGACGACGTCGACGCCCCGGCGCATCGCCTCCACCGTGGCCTCCTCGGCCGCGGCGCCGGCCAGACCGAGGGCGGCGACGTCGAGCACCTCCCGGCCCTCGGAGCGCAGCCGCTCGAGGTAGGCGTGCTCGTGCTCGAGGCCCTTGGTGAAGACGAGGTTGAGCGAGTCGTCGGGGGCGACCCGCGTCGCCCGGACCCCCTCGGGCGACCGCGCCGCGCCCAGCGCCGCGAGGTCGAGCGTCGTGATGTGCGCGCAGGCCGCGTGCTTGGTGAGGTCCGTCGGGGACAGGACGAGGTGGCCGTCGATGCGCTGCATGCCCCGAGTATGCCGATGCCCTCCGACAGGCCCGGCGAGCCCACGTGGGTCCCTGACATATCGGGCAGATGACGAGCTCCGCGCTTCTCGGGGTGGGCGTCCCCGGCGTCGGATATGTTGCCCCCGGCGTGGCAGCACAGTTCGGGGGCGAGCGTCCCTGCGCACGGAGTGCCCGAGCGGGCTCGGTGCGGCCGGAGCCACGTGAGGAGGACGGGTTGTCGATCAACTCTCGGGGCCCGCGACGTCGTCGTCGCGGTCTGGTTGGCACGGTGGGCGCAGGAGCCGCAACGGCCCTCGTCGCCGCGACCCTCGGGGTGACGCCGGCGAGCGCCACCACGCACACGACGCACACCACGGGCAAGCACCGCGACGACACGCAGCTGCCCGGCCACGTCAAGGGGGCCGGCTCCCTCGCTCTCGGCACGCAGCGCACCGCCGGTGGCAGGGTCGACCAGGACCTGCGCCGGGCCACCGGCCCGGTCGACGTCATGCTCGAGCTCGACGCCGTGCCCGCGGTCCGGGCGTTCGGCCAGGCCCGCGGTCGCGGGCTCGCCGCGGCCCGGAGCGCCGCCCGGAGCCAGACCTCCACGGTCAAGCAGGCGCAGCGGTCCGTCGAGAGCCGGTTCAAGACCGGCTCGACGCGCGCCCGCACCCTCTACCGCGCCCACGCCGCGTACGCCGGCATCGCCGTGCAGACCGACGCGAGCCGCCTCGCCGCGCTCGCCGCGATCCCCGGCGTCAGGGCGATCCACCGGCTGACCCCGAAGGCCACGTCGAACAGCTCGTCCGTCCCACTCATCGGGGCCCCGACCGTCTGGGCCGGCAGGGACGACACCGGTGAGGGCACCCGTGTCGGCATCATCGACACCGGCATCGACTACAC
>JAEXXY010000374.1 GCA_023451855.1 Actinomycetes bacterium | reverse complement strand
GCCCGCGAGGAGCGCGAGGCCGCCGCCGCGGCCACCCGGCAGCCCGGCCGCTCGTGGTGGTCGCGCCTGTTCGGCCGCGGCTGACGGGCCCTACCCAACGGGCGCCCCGCGTGTCACCATCACGGGGAGCCGTGTCGCGGCGCCTCACCGGTCGCCGCGTCACCCGTCGCGAAGGTGCGCATGTCTGCAGCCAGTGGACTCGAGGCGGCCCTGACTGCGTTCGAGGACCCCGCAGCCAAGGCGCGCGACCTGCTGCGCCTGCACCGCGACTGGGCGCGCACCGGCGAGGTGCCGTCGCACCTGCGCGGGGTGGTCGCGCGGTCGTGGGGCCGGCAGCTGGCCGCCGGCGGACGCGTCTCGCTGCCCATCGCCGACGACGCCCTCCTGGCGCGCCGCGAGCGCTCGAGCGTCCTCGGATCGGTGGTGCCGCTGCTCAAGGAGCGCCTCCTGCCGCTCGCGAACGAGGCCGGCAACGAGCTCGTCATCAGCGACGACGAGGGTTACCCGCTGTGGATGTTCGGCCCGTCGCTCGTGCGGCGCCGCAGCGAGGGCATCGGCTACGTCGAGGGCGCGCGGTGGCGCGAGTCCGACGTCGGCACCAACGCTCTCGGCACGGCGATGGAGGAGCTGCGCCCGGTGCAGATCTTCGGCCCGGAGCACGCCCGCGAGGACCAGCACGCCTGGGTCTGCACGAGCGCCCCGGTGGTTGACCGCCGCGCCCGCACGCCGCTCGGTGTGGTCACGCTGAGCGGCGCCTTCCGCACGGCCCACCCGCACACCCTGATGCTCGTGTCGATGGCGGTGCGCGAGGCCGTGCAGAAGCTCGCCGGTGAGCACGAGCGCGACCTGCGACGCGTCGCCCGGGCCAGCGAGCCCCTCACGACGCGGGGGCGGTTCGTCGTCGTCGACCGCCACGGCTGGGTGGCGCGGGCGCAGGGCTGGGGTCTCGGCGAGCGTCTCCGGGTGCCGAGCGGCCTGCGGGCCGGGTCGCTGTGGGTGCCCGAGCTCGGGCACGTCGTGGCCGAGGAGGTCACCGGCGGCTGGGTGCTCCGGGAGGACGCGTCGGTCGCGAGCCTCGAGGTGGTGCGGCGCCCGACGCCGCGGGCACTGCTCACCTCGGAGGGCACGACCACGGAGATCCCGCTCAGTGAGCGCCACCTCGAGATCGTCGAGCTGCTCGCCCGGCACCCGGAGGGCCTGGGCGTCGCCGCCCTCATGGAGCACCTGTCCGGTGCCACGACGGCGGTCACCGTCCGTGCCGAGATGTCCCGGCTGCGCAAGCGGCTCGGTGGCCTGCTCGAGAGCCGCCCGTACCGCCTCGCCGTCCCGGCCTCCGTCCGCGCCTGACCGAGGCCTCGCGCAGCGCTGCAACCCTCTGCAACGCTGTCGGCCGCCCCGCGCCCCGACCTAGCGTCGCCCCATCAGCCTTGACGCGTACAAAGGAGTTGGCGATGGGCGACACAACGACGCAGGCCGGGCCGGCCGGACGATGGCTCGGCGACCTCGCGGAGGCGATCGCCTCGGGCGAGAGCGGCCGGGTCACCGCGCTGTTCGGCGACGAGTGCTACTGGCGCGACCTCATCAGCATGACGTGGAACCTGCACACCGCCGAGGGGCGTGACGCGATCGGCGCGATGCTCGACGACGTCGGCCCCGACGCGTGGCCGACGGACCTCGTCGTCACCTCCGAGAGCGAGGCCGACGGCGTCGGCGAGGCGTGGTTCACCTTCGGCAACGCGACCTTCACCGGCAAGGGCCTCGTCCGCGTCCGCGACGGCATGGGCTGGACGATCCTCACGAGCGCGCAGGCGCTCAAGGACTTCCCGGAGCCCTCCGGCCGGCGGCGGGTCCGGGGTGCCGAGCACGGCGTCAACACGTCGACGGAGAACTGGCTCGACCGGCGCACCAGCCAGGTCGACGCGTGGGGCACCGACGCGCAGCCCTACGTCCTCGTCGTGGGCGGCGGCCAGGGCGGCATCGGCCTCGCGGCACGGCTCAAGCGCCTCGACGTGCCGACGCTCGTCGTCGACAAGTACCCCCGGCCCGGCGACCAGTGGCGCAGCCGCTACCACTCGCTGTGCCTGCACGACCCGGTCTGGTACGACCACCTGCCCTACCTGCCGTTCCCCGACCACTGGCCCGTCTTCACCCCCAAGGACAAGATGGGCGACTGGCTCGAGAGCTACACCAAGATCATGGAGCTCGACTACTGGTCGAACACCGAGGCCACCTCCGCGAGCTACGACGAGGCCGCGAAGCGGTGGACCGTCCACGTGACCCGCGAGGGCCGCGAGGTGGTGCTCACCCCGACGCACCTGGTGCTCGCCACCGGCATGAGCGGCATCCCCAACGTGCCGGCGTTCCCCGGCCAGGACGTCTTCGCCGGCGACCAGCACCACAGCAGCAAGCACCCCGGTGGCGCCCGCTACGCCGGCAAGAAGGTCGTCGTCGTCGGGTCGAACAACTCGGCCCACGACATCTGTGCCGACTTGTGGCAGAACGGTGCCGAGCCGATCATGCTCCAGCGGTCGAGCACCCACATCGTGCGGTCCGACTCGCTCATGGAGACCGTCCTCGGCCCGCTCTACTCCGAGGAGGCCGTCGCGAACGGCATCGACGCCGACACCGCCGACCTCGTCTTCGCGTCGATTCCGTACAAGGTGCTGCCCGACGTGCAGCGCCCCGCCTTCGGCGCGATCCGCGAGCAGGACAAGGACTTCTACGCCGCGCTCGAGGCGGCCGGGTTCGACCTCGACTTCGGCGACGACGACTCCGGCCTGTTCCTCAAGTACCTGCGGCGCGGCTCCGGCTACTACATCGACATCGGCGCGTCCGAGCTGGTCGCCAAGGGCGCGATCCAGCTCGTGCGCGGCCAGGTCGACCACCTCACCGAGCACGCCGTCGTCCTCACCGACGGCACGCAGATCGAGGCCGACGCCGTCGTGTACGCCACCGGCTACGGGTCGATGAACGGCTGGGCGGCGCGGCTCATCAGCCAGGAGGTCGCCGACAAGGTCGGCCGGTGCTGGGGCCTCGGCTCGGACACGACCAAGGACCCGGGCCCGTGGGAGGGCGAGCTGCGCAACATGTGGAAGCCCACCCAGCAGGAGAACCTGTGGTTCCACGGGGGCAACCTGCACCAGTCGCGGCACTACTCGCGCTACCTCGCGATGCAGCTCAAGGCCCGCCTCGAGGGTCTCGACACCCCGGTGCACGCCCTCGCACCGAGGCACCACCTGAGCTGACGGGACAGGAGGGACGCGCCGGCTGCGACGCCGGTGCGTCCCTCCATGTCTGCTGCGAGTTGCCTGACAGCGCACTGGGATTCATCCGATAGGGGCCAGAACGGCCCGTGCGTGCTCCCGTGGGGATACCTTCGAGCGTCCGTGAACTCCCGCCCCCAGAGGTGATCCCGTATGAGGCGTCCCAGCACCATCCCCGGTCGACGCGTCGGGCTCGTCGTCGGAGCCGTCGGCTCCGTCGTCGGAGCACTCGTCGTCGGCTCCGCCGCCCCCTCCGTCGCACACGACGGCAGCCCGGCGCACACCGGTCAGCCCGACCGCACGCTGACCCCCCGCACCCAGTTCGTCATGGCGCCCGACGGCTCGAGCGGCGCGAAGGTCGGCGGCGAGGCCATCCCCAACATCGACTCGGTCAAGAAGACGATCTACGCCTACTACGGCGACCCCGGCACCGGCATCGCGAACAAGACGACCTCGCCCTACATCAGCGAGCTCGGCCGCATCACCTCGCGCCTCGACGCCGACCTCGCCCACGCCTACGCGAAGTCCGTGCGGGCCGGCCACAAGCCGGCCATCGTCCTCGACGCCGACGACACGACGCTGTGGACCTACGACATGGAGGTCGCGGACATGAAGTTCGTCTTCAACCCGGCCCGCCAGGACTACTGGGTGCAGAACCGCCTCTTCCCCGCCACGCCGTCGATGGTCTCGTTCGTCAACAAGGCCGAGGCGATGGGCTTCACGATCTTCGGGCTCACCGGGCGCAACAACGGCCAGAAGGACGCGACGCTGCGAAACCTCGCCGACGTCGGGTACCACGGGTTCACCGCCGACCGGTACTTCACCAAGTGGCGCTCGAGCGACCCGATCCCGGCCTACATGGCCGGCAAGTGCGTCAACATGGCCGCCTGCACGACCGTCGAGTACAAGGCCAACACGCGTCGCCACATCGAGAGGGACCTCGGCTACGACATCGTCCTCAACCTCGGTGACCAGTGGAGCGACCTGCAGGGCGGCTCCGCCGACCGCTGGGTCAAGCTGCCGAACCCGACGTACTACCTGCCCTCGCCCGACCTCGCCGGGATGAACGAGCCGAAGCTCGCCCCGCGCACCCACTTCACGATGAAGCCGGACGGCTCGAGCGGCCTCACCGAGAGTGGTGAGGGGATCCCCAACATCGACTCGGTCAAGAAGACGATCTACACCTACTACGGCGACCCCGGCACCGGCATCGCGAACAAGACCTCCTCGCCGTACATCAGCGAGCTCAAGGCCCTCGAGGCGCGCCAGCAGCAGCGGCTCGTCGCCGCGTGCCGCCAGGGCGCGTCCCGCGGCACGAAGCCGGCCGTCGTCCTCGACGCCGACGACACGACGCTGTGGACCTACGACATGGAGGTCGCGGACATGAAGTTCGTCTTCAACCCGACCCGTCAGGACTACTGGGTGCAGAACAAGCTGTTCCCGGCGACGCCGGGCATGCCTGCGCTCGTCGCGGCGGTCTCCGACGCCGGCTGTGCGGTGGTCGGCCTGACCGGACGCAACACCGGCCAGAAGGCGGCGACCCTCGCCAACCTCCACGAGCAGGGCTACCCCCAGTTCACCGACGAGCTCTACTTCACGAAGTGGAAGTCGGGCGAGCAGCCACCGTCGTACATGCAGGGCAAGTGCGTCGCCTACCCGACGTGCACGACCATCGAGTACAAGTCGGCGACCCGGGCCCACGTCGAGGACGACCTCGGCTACGACGTCGTCGCGAACCTCGGCGACCAGTGGAGCGACCTCAAGGGCGGCCACGCAGACCACGTCGTCAAGCTGCCGAACCCGACGTACTACCTGCCCTGACCGTCGACCTGACGGCTGGTGCGGCGTCCGGTGGCCTTCAGAGCTGCCGGCTGCTGAGCACGGAGGTGCGGTCGATCTTGAGTCGGCCGCCCTCCTGCACCAGCGTGAAGGCGGTGCGCTCGACGTAGGTGCGTCCGTCCTTGTAGTCGTAGCGCAGCGTGGCCACGACCGACGACGGGGGCGACGCGTCGATGGCGCTGACGCGGACCCGGTCGATCGCGCCCCAGAAACGGTTGTAGGTCGCGCGGTTCTTGGAGGTCGTCGTGCGGTAGCGCGGCGTCAGCAGCGCCCAGCCGGCGTCGGTGTCGGTGGGCAGCACGGAGTAGTAGTCCCGGACCGCCGCCGCCAGCTGGGAGGCGG
>JAEXXY010000355.1 GCA_023451855.1 Actinomycetes bacterium | reverse complement strand
CACCGGGGCCGTGCGGCCCCCGACGTGGGCGCGGCTGCGACCGGAGGACGCGATGGTGCGGGCGATGACGAGCTCGCCCTCGTCGTGCTCGGCGCCGGCGTCGTCGGCGCGCACGAGGGCCGGGTGGTCGAGCGGCAGCTGGACGACGCCCTCGACGAAGGCGGAGTCGGCGCCCGCTCGCACGAGGCCGGAGTCGGCACGCTCGCCGAGCAGCAGCCCGAGCCCGGACACGACCATCGTCTTGCCGGCACCCGTCTCGCCGGTGAGCACGTTGAGGCCGGGGCTGAGGTCGAGGACGGCCTCGTCGATGACCCCGACGCCGCGGATCCGCATCTGGCTGAACACGGGACCCACCTTAGGGCCGGGCACCCCCAACGGCCGGGGGCTTGTCCCCCGACAGGCCCGACGCGTCGCTCCCGCCGGGCGGCGCCGCGTCGCCGTTGCCACGCCAGCCCTCGACGGAGAGGTCGAACTTGGCCACGAGACGGTCGGTGAACGGGGCGCGGCTCAGCCGGGCGAGGCGGACCGGCCGGATGCCCTTGCGCACCTCGATCCGCGCTCCCGGAGGCAGGGCGACGTGGCGGCGACCGTCACACCACATGACCCCGGACCCCTCGGTGGCCGCCATGATCTCGATCGCCAGGTGGGAGTCGGGCCCGAGCACGAGGGGGCGGGCGAAGAGCGCGTGCGCGGCGCTCGGCACGAGCAGTATCGCCTCGACCTGCGGCCAGATGACCGGACCGCCGGCGGAGAACGCGTACGCCGTCGATCCGGTCGGCGTCGACACGATGACGCCGTCGCACCCCCAGCTCTGCAGCGGACGGCCGTCGACCTCGATCGTCGCCTCGAGCATCCGCTCGCGGGCGGCCTTCTCGACGCTGACCTCGTTGAGCGCCCAGCTGCTGGCGATGAGCTCGCCGTGCAGCTTGGCGTCGACGTGCAGCGTCATGCGCTCCTCGACGGCGTAGTTGTTCGTGGCGATGTGCTCGACGGTGGCATCGAGGTCGTCGCGCTCGGCCTCGGCGAGGAAGCCGACGTGCCCGAGGTTGACGCCGAGCAGGGGGACGTCGACGCGTCGGGCGAACTCGGCCCCGCGCAGGATCGTGCCGTCACCGCCCAGGACGACGACGAGGTCGCACCCCTCGGCGACCTGCTCCTCCTTGGAGGCGACGTGGACGCGGGCGCTGTCCTTGAGGTCGAGGGCCTGCGCCTCCTCGGTCTGCAGCGACACGTCGATGCCGAGGTGGGTCAGGCGTTCGACGACCCCCTTGGCGACCGTCAGCGCCTCGGGTCGGCGCGGATGGGCCACGAGCAGGATCCGACGCGTCACGGCGCTCCTTCCGGGTCGAGGGCCTCCAGCATGTCATCGACGCCGTCCGTTGCGGCTCCGGGGTCCGTGCCGGAAAGGGGTCTCGGCGCGAGCCAGAAGAGGAACTCGCGGTTGCCGTCGGTTCCGGTGATGGGGCTCGCGGCGGCACCGTGCAGCTGCAGCCCGAGCTGCGCGGCCACGGCAGCCACCTCGCGAAGCACGCGTCGGTGCTCGTGGACGGAGGTGACGACGCCCTTGCGACCGAGCCGCTCGCGCCCGACCTCGAACTGTGGCTTGACGAGCACGACGAGGTCCCCGTCGTCGGTCACGAGCGGGCGCATGGCCGGCAGCGCGATCGCCAGGGAGATGAAGGACAGGTCGGAGACGACGAGCTCGAACGGACCCCCGAGGGCGGCGGCGTCGACGTCGCGGATGTTGGTGCCGGGAAGGTCACGCACGCGCGGGTCCTCGGCCAGGGACGCGACGAGCTGGCCGTGCCCGACGTCGAGCGCCGTCACGTGCGCCGCGCCGTGCTCGAGCAGCACCTGGGTGAAGCCGCCGGTGCTCGCGCCGACGTCGAGGCAGCGACGGCCCTGCACCCGTACCGGCCACGTGTCCAGCGCGTGGAGCAGCTTGAGCGCGGCCCGGCCGACCCAGCGGTCGGGCTCGCGCGTCAGGGTGATCACCGTGTCGTCGTCGACCGGCGCGGACGCCTTGGCGGCCGGGCGTCCGTCGACGAGGACGTTCGCGGCGTCGACGAGCTCACGAGCCTGGGCCCGGGACCGGGCCAGCCCCCGTCGGACGAGCTCGGCGTCGAGCCTGCGGGCGCTCACGCCTCGCCGAGGCCGCCCAACCGACCCTGCAGGAGCCGGTGGGCGCGCTCTCCGGCCTCGATGCGTGCCTCGAACGAGCCTGCCTGTGCCACAGCGAGCTCGGTCATCGCCTCGTCGATGGCGGTGTCGCCGGTGGCGGGCGCCTCGGGGACCGGACGGTCGTCGAAGGCCGGCTCGAAGGGCACCTCGGCGTCGTCCTCGGCGTCGTCGGTGTCGTCGGTTTCGTCGTCGAAGTCGTCGGCGTCATCGGTGAAGCCGGTCTCGTCGACGTCCGTGTCGGAGTCGTCCGCGGCGAGGTCCATCGGGTCGACCTCGTTCGCCAGCTCGAAGGACGCGTCGTCGCTCCCCTCGTGGTCGAGCTCGGGCGTGGCAGCGTCCACGTCGGCCTGTCGGGGTTCGTCGCCGAACATGTCGTCCTCCGTCGTCGTGGGTTCCGCCCGGGTCAGGCTAGCGGGTGCCCGGCCGCGAGGCTGTCGAGGCGGGCTCTCGCGGAGGCGAGTCCCCCGCCGGCGCGGCCGGAGTCTCGACGCTCCACGAGCGCCGCCAGTGCTGCGCGGAGCAGGTCACCCGGGTCGGTGCCGGCCTCGAGCACCTCGAGGTCGTCGTCACGAAGGCGCACCCGGCTGGCACCGCACGACCACGAGTCATTCACCCGGCGCGGCATCTCGAGGTGCCCGAGCAGGTCGGAGAGGTGGCGCACGACGACCGTCGGGCGCAGGTCGGTGTCGAGCAGGTGGCTCGGGAGACCGACGCCCGTGAGCACCCACGCCGAGTCGGTGCCGGCGGCGCGGGCCCCGGCGATGTCGGTGTCGAGCCGGTCGCCCACGGCGAGCACCTGCGAGGGCTCGGCCCCGAGCCGGGCGGTCGCCAGGTGGTACAGCGGCGCGTGCGGCTTGCCGACGACATCCGGTCGGCGACCCACGACTGAGGCGAGGAGATCGACGTACGCTCCGTTGCCGGGCGCGTCGCCCCACGGGAGCGGCAGGGTCGCGTCGTCGTTCGTCGCCACCCAGGGGATGCCCGAGCCGAGCACTCGAGCGGCCCGCTCGAAGTCGAGCACGGTCAGGTTGCGGCCGAAGCCCTGCAGGACAGCTGCACACGGCACGTCTGCACACGGCACGTCCGGACTCCCGTCGAGCTCCTGCGCGGGGACGGGGCACAGCCCCGCACGTTCCAGCGCCTCGGCCACACCGGGTCCGCCGAGGGCGAGCACCGGCGAGTCCGGTTCCAGCGTGGACGCGAGCCGTTCGGCGCCGGCCTGAGCGCTGGTGACGATGTCGTCCGCGCCACCGGGGGCGCCGAGGTCGGCCAGCTGGGCGGCGACGTCGGCCGGCACCCGTGAGGCGTTGTTGGTCGCATACACCACTGCGACGCCGCGGGCGACGATGTCCTGCAAGGCTTTCGGCGCACCGTCGATGGCGTCGTCACCGCGGTAGACGACGCCGTCGAGGTCGCAGACGACTCCCGCGTAGCCGTCGACGAAGGCCCGGTCAGTCACGCTCGCGCGGGTCGTCCGTCTCGGGCTGAGAGTCGGTGTCGGAGTCGGTGTCGGAGTCGGTGTCGGTGTCGGAGTCGGAGTCGGTGTCGGCGCCCAGCTCGTTGTCGTCGTCGTCCTCGCCCTCGAGCAGGTCGGTGAGGTCGATCCCGTCGAGCTCCTCGAGACGCTCGGCTGCGTCGGTCGTCAGGTCGTGGTCGGCATCGGCGGCGCGGGCGAACCACTCGCGCGCTCCGTCAGCGTTTCCGGCGCCGAGGAGTGCGTCGGCGTACGCGTAGTAGAGGCGCGCCGCGAGCGGTCGGTTGGGGTTGACCCGCTTGACCAGGTCCGACAGGCCCGCGGCCGCGGCGTCGAGCTGGCCGAGGTCACGACGGATGCCGGAGACGACGATCGCGAGCTCGACACGGTCGTCGACAGCGAGGTTCTGCGCCTCCGGGGTCTGGGCCAGCTCGAGGGCCTTGGAGAGGCGCCCCAGGCCACGCTCGCAGTCGACCATGAGCGGCAGCAGGTGGCTCGAGCCGGACAGCCGGCGGACCGTACGGAACTCACCGAGCGCTCGCGCCCAGTCACCCATGCGGTAGGCCACGAGCCCCAGCGCCTCCCGGGCGGCCGGCACCCGGCCGGCACGGCGCACGGCCGTCTCGGCGTGGGCGAGGGCCGCCTCGACGTCGACGTCGAGCAGCTCGGCCACCATGACCAGGTGCTGGGCGACGCCCTCGGCGTTCTCCTTGGACAGGGTGCGCAGCTGGTTCTTGACGCCGCGGTCGAGCTCGTAGCCCGTCACGCCCTCGCGGATGGCCGGCTCCGGCTTCCGCGGAGACTTCGGCGTGAGGCGCGAGCCACCACGCTGGTCCGGCCCGCGGTCGCGGTCGTCGCGACGCGGCCGCCCACCTGAGCGGTCACGGTCGCCACCGTAGGACGGGCGATCGCTGCGTCGGTCGTCGCCACGGTTTCCGCCGTAGGAAGGACGGTCGCCGTCACGGCGGCGGTCGCCACCGTAGGACGGGCGATCACTGCGACGGTCATCGCGACGGTCATCGCCACGGTTTCCGCCGTAGGACGGGCGGTCCCCGTCACGGCGGCGGTCGCCACCGTAGGACGGGCGATCACTGCGACGGTCATCGCCACGGTTTCCGCCGTAGGAAGGACGGTCCCCGTCACGGCGCCGGTCGCCACCGTAGGAGGGACGGTCGCTGCGTCGGTCGTCCCGACGGTCGCCACCGTAGGACGGGCGATCACTGCGACGGTCATCGCCACGGTTTCCGCCATAGGAAGGACGGTCTCCATCACGACGGCGGTCCCCACCATAGGAAGAGCGGTCGCCATCCCGACGGCGGTCGCCACCGTGCGACGGACGGTCGCTGCGTCGGTCGTCGCGACGGTCGCCACCGGGTCGACCACCTCGGTCACCACCGGAGCGGGGCGAGCCGCCACGGCGGTCGTCCCGACGGTCGTCGGAACCGCGGTCGTGGGAGCGTCGTCGGTCGTCGTCGCCGTACTGGTCGCTCATGTCGTTCATCCTTCCGCGCCGGCCGCGCCGACGCCACTTCCTGGGCACAAATAGGGAGCGCCCCAGCCGGATCAATGAAGTTCCGTCTGGGGCGCTCGACCAAAGTGTGTCCGGCTGCGTCCTACTCTCCCACACCGTCACCAGTGCAGTACCATCGGCGCTGAAGGGCTTAGCTTCCGGGTTCGGAATGGAGCCGGGCGTTTCCCCTTCGCTATGACAGCCGAAACTCTA
>JAEXXY010000341.1 GCA_023451855.1 Actinomycetes bacterium | reverse complement strand
GCTCGACGCCGCGCCCGACCACCTCGTCGGCGGGTTCCAGGGCCTCTACACCGCGGCGGCGACCAGCGGCTCGATGCTGTCGGCTCCGCTCGGGGGCGCGCTCTACGCGGCGCGGCCCGACCTGCTGTGGCCGGCCTGCGGTGTCGTGGCCGGCACGGGCGCGCTGCTGGCGGCCGCGTCGGGACGCCTCCGGACCGGGCAGCGCCTCCACGCAGGGCGTCTCACCAGGAGCCGGACGACGAGCCCCCGCCGCCGCCACCGCTGAAGCCGCCTCCACCGCTGAAGCCCGAGGAGCCGGACGAGCCGGGCGTCGAGGTGAACGTGCCGGTCGAGGTCGTCGAGAAGGAGTCGACGCCGTTGGCGATGCCGGTGAAGTCCGGGAAGGCGTTACCGCTCCAGACGTACCAGGTCGGCATGAGCAGCGGCTGGTTCGCGGCCTCGGCCGCTCGCGCGACATCGGCGAAGGTGCTCGCCCACCGGTCGGCCACGCCGAACACGACCGCGTAGGGCAGGTACCGGCTGAAGATGTTGCTCGCCTCCTCGAAGGCGATCTGGTCGGCCTCGGCCGTGACGAGGTACTCCTTGAACCCCAGCGACTGGGCGTACACGGCCGAGCCCTCGGCGGTCTTGGCCGCCATCCTGCCGCCGAGGAACCAGGTGATGGCCCCAGCCGCGACGAGGCCTGCCCCGAGGGCGAACCCACCGTTGAAGCCGCCGCCGAGCAGCGCGCCGATCGCGGCGCGGCCGTAGAAGAGGATGATGCCACCGAGGACGATCAGCACGATGCCGAGGCCCTGCCAGACGGCGCGCTGGGCCTGCGGCGAGGACCGGAACCAGCCGCGCCGCACGACCTCGCGGTACATCTCGGACTGGATCGACTTCAGCGTCGTGGCGAAGGTGTTCTTCAGCTCGGACAGCTGCACGACGTCGCCGCGGCTGCCGAAGATGCCGTCGAGGAGCATCCGCTCGTAGGGCAGCAGCCGCTCGGTGCCCGGCGCCGGCAGACGCGTCAGGGTCCAGTCGGTGCGGCTGAACATGCCGCCGCCGTCGTTCTCCTCGATGCGCAGGAAGCCCCGCACGGCAAGGTCGATGACCGTGGCCGACACGTCGATCGGGTTGGCGGTCTCGTCGATGACGACGCCGACCATCCCCGGCTGGACGCCCGCGGGCGGCTGGAACTGGACGGCGATGGTGGGTGCACCCCCGCGCGTCGTCGCGGGCGACCCTGGCGCGGGCGTCGCGCCGGGCGTCAGGCCCGGTGTCACGTCGGCGTAGCGCTCGTCGCGCCCACGCGTCCACACGAGGGTCCCCATGACGGCGAGGGCGATGACCGGCGCCCCGATACCGCCGATCCACGCGGCCGCGTTGACCGCAGGTGCGGCGTCCGACCCGATCGTGGAGGCGGCGTCACCCTGACGCACGTCGGGCACGATGCGTCCGAACGCGCTCGCCGGGTAGGAGGCGAGGACGGTCATGGCATCGCCGGGGCCGAGGCCGCTGGCCGAGAAGGTTGCCGGGTCGCCGGCACTGCTCTGGCACGGGGTGTCCGAGCGCGACTCACCGCGGAAGCAGCCGACCTTCGTCGCGGCGTCCGGCGCGGAGACGCGGACCCGCACGTTGTCGCGCCTCGTGGTCTCGTTGGTGCCGAAGACGTTGTAGTAGAGCTCGACGGTGCTCGCCCCGTCGCCGTTCGGCGCGGGCGAGCCGTCGGCGCGGATCGGGTTGAGGACGTCGTGCAGCGTGTAGTGCACGACGTACTGCTGGGTGCCGCTCGTGGTCTCGTCGGGGCTGCCGATGCGGATCTCCTTGGCGGCGCCGTTGTCGCTGACGCGGAACGCGTCCGGCGCGCCGGTAGGGCTCGAGACCGCCACGTCGGTGAGGTCGAAGTACCGGTAGCGGTTCGGGTCGTCGTTCCACCCCATCCGCACGATGACGTCGCGGAAGATGCCGTGCTTCAGCTCGCCGCTCGGGAACTTCCAGGTGATGGTCTCGGTGACCTTCATGCTGCCGTCGGGCTGCAGGTCGTAGTCGGCGGCGAACGAGGTCATCCGCTCGTCGCCGACGGCCCGCGCCGCCCCTGCCGGGGCCAGGAGCACGAGCACCGCGGCGCCGAGCAGCGCCAGCACGCCGACCAGGCTCAGCCTGCGGCGCCCCATCGGGCGCCGGTTCCTCGATCGCTGCATCGCTCCTCCACCGGTCGGACCTCACCTCATCCTGTCACCGGACGCGCGCAGGGCCACGGCGGTTCCCTGCTCCGGGGAGGGCGTCGTCAGCGGCGCCGGTTGGCTGCGCTCATGGCCCGGTCGGCCTCGCGCCTGTCCTGCCGCTCGCGCAGCGCGTGGCGCTTGTCGTAGGCCTTCTTGCCGGTGGCGAGGGCGATCTCGACCTTGGCGCGGCCGTCCTTGAAGTAGAGGGACAGCGGCACGATGGTGCGGCCGCTCTCGCGGGTCTTGTGGGCGATCTTCTCCAGCTCGGCCCGGTGCAGCAGCAGCTTGCGCTTGCGGCGAGGCGCGTGGTTGTTCCACGTGCCGTTGAGGTACTCGGGGATGTGGACGTTCTCGAGGTACAGCTCGTCGCCGGTGAACATCGCGAACCCGTCGACCAGCGAGGCCCGCCCCATCCGCAGCGCCTTGACCTCGGTGCCGGAGAGCACGATGCCGGCCTCGAACGTGTCCTCGATGAGGTAGTCGTGGCGCGCCTTGCGGTTGCTCGCGACGAGCGACCGCCCCTTCTCCTTGGGCACCGGACCGTCCTCCCACTCCTTGACCGTTCACCGACGCAGGACGCGGCGGCGGACCAACGCTACCCCGAGCGGGGCCCGACCTCCGAGCGCGTTTCCGGCGCCGCCGACGACGAGCGGGTCAGAGCCAGCCGCGGGGGTTGACGGGGGTGCCGTCCTCGTAGACGCCGAAGTGCAGGTGACAGCCGGTCGAGTAGCCGGTGGTGCCCGAGTAGCCGATGAGCTGGCCGCGGTTCACCGAGCCGCCGAACTTCACGATGCTCGTCAGGTGGTTGTACGTCGTGACGAGGTCGACGCCGCGGTGGATGCCGTGGTCGATGACGACCTGGTTGCCCCAGCCGCTGGCCCGCCAGCCGGCGCGGATGATGTCGCCCGGCGCGGCGGCGTACACCGGGGTGCCGCACGCGATACCCCAGTCGAGGCCGTCGTGCAGCATCCACTTGTGCAGCACGGGGTGCCAGCGCATCCCGAAGCCGGAGGTCGTGGGGCCGTTGGCCGGGTAGGACAGGTAGTTCGAGGGCGTCGAGTCGCCGCTGCTGACGGGCGGCGGGACCTTCGGGACGTAGTGCCGCCCGCGCTTCTTGGCCGCGGCGGCCTTGGCGCGCTCGGCGCGGATCTTGGCGGCCCGCTCGGCGCGCAGCTTGGCCAGCCGCTTGGCCTCACGGATCTTGGCCTGGCGCGCGCGCTCGACGAGGATCGCCTGCAGCCGGGCCGACTCGGCCCTGGCCGCCGCGAGGTCGGCCGCCTCGTTGGCCTTCTGCTCCTTGAGGTCGGCGGCGTAGGCCACCTGCTTGTGCTTGAGCGAGTCGAGGGAGGCCTTCGCGGCTGCCGCGTTCTGGGCGGCGGTCACCGCGTTGTTCTTGGCGACGACGGCCTGGTTGCGCGCCTGGCTGGCGGCCGCCGACGCGGCCTCCGCGTTGCGCAGCGCCGCCTCGGCCTGACGCTTGAGGTCGGCGATCTCGTCGCGGACCGACGTGAGGTAGGCCTGCGTCGAGGTGTTGTCCGCCGTCATCGCGGCCAGCGCGTCGATGGTGTCGCTGGCCACGTTCGAGGCGGTGTCGGCCATGACGAGCTTGTCGGCGAAGTCCTGCGGCGAGGTGGCCCCGAAGACGAGCCCGAGCTGGGACTGCTGGTCCGAGCCCTGGAAGACCTCCGCCGCGTAGGCGTCGAGGGCGTCCTGGCTCGTCGTCAGCTGGGTCGAGCTCTTCGTCAGCCGCTCGGCGGCCCGCGACTCGTTGGCCTTGGCGACGGCGAGCTTCTGGGCGACCTCTTCGTTGTGGGCCCGGGCCTTGGCCTCGGCGGCGATGGCGCGCTGCTCGGTGGCCTCGGCCACCTGCTGTGCCGTGACCGCACGCGCCTGGGCGGCGAGGGCCGAGGACACCCGCTGCTGCGCGACCGGCAGTGCGGCGTTCGTGCGCTGCAGGTTGACGTAGGCGCCGGCGAGCTTGGCGTTGGTGCCCTCGAGCTGCTGGCCGAGGTTGGCGATCTTCCGGTCGTTGCGCTTCTTCTGGTCGCTGACCGAGTCGGCGCGGGCGACGAGAGCGCTGCCGAGCGAGACCGAGCACGCGACGACGAGCCCTGCGGCCGTCAGCTTGGTCGCGGCAGGGACCGACTCGTAACGCCTCCTGAGCCACATAGGTTTCATTGGTACCACAGGCCTCGCAGGTTGGGGAGAGTTCGGGGCAAAACGCACCAGGACGCCTCGGCGCCCCTTCGCGGCCGGGGCCTCAGACGCGCAGGTACCGGCGCAGCGTGACCCACGAGGTGACGGTCGACAGCCCGATGACTCCGATCACGATGAACGGGGCCACGTAGAGCACGTCGGCCACGCCGATGAACGCGGTGTCGGTCAGCGTCGTCGAGAGGAACCCGACGACGCCGTAGCGCACCGTCGCCCAGAGCATGGCCATCGCGAGGACGGCGCCGAAGACGCTCGCGAGCACCGTCTCCATGACGAACGGGAACCGGATCGTGAAGTTCGAGGCGCCGACGAGCCGCATGATGCCGGTCTCCCGGCGACGGCTGAAGGCCGTCTGGCGGATCGTCGTCGAGATGAGCATGACGGCCGCGAGCACCATGAGCGAGGACAGCGCGATCGCCGCCCACGACACGGTGTTCATGAACGTGAAGAACTTCTCGAGCAGCTTCTTCTGGTCCTGCACGTCGGCGACGCCGGGCATGCCCTTGATCGAGCTCGCGACGACGTCGAACTTTCCGGGGTCGTTGAGGTTGACCCGGTAGGAGTCGGCGAAGTAGGACTCCCCCGCGCGGGCGAGCGGCGAGTTCTTGTACGTGTCCTTGAAGCGCTGGAACGCCTCGTCGCGCGACTCGTAGAAGACCTCCTTGACCGTCGGCTTGAGCGCCTCGAGCTCGGCCTTGACCGCCTGGCGCTGGGCGTCGGTCGTCGCCTCGCCGGCGCAGTTGGTGTAGCGGGTCTTGTCGGCGCAGAGCAGCACGGTGACCTGGACGCGGTCGTACCAGTAGTCCTTCATGGTGTCGACCTGGCGCTGGCCCATGAGACCGAGGCCGAGCAGGTACATCGAGATCATCGTGACGATGACGACCGAGACGGCCATCGACAGGTTGCGCCGCAGGCCGTTGGCGATCTCGCCGAGCAGGAACTGGATCCTCATGGTCGGCCTCGCTCAGCGCTCGCTCGTGTGGACGGCCTTCTGCCGCCTGAACATTCCGCCGCGGGGGCGCGGGGCGTCGGCATCGCGGCCGATCGGCGGCAGGCCACCGTCGGTCGTGTCGTCGTCGGTGTCATCGTCGGTGTCGTCGTAGGCATCGGGGTCGGCATCGTCCCAACCGTCGGCCACGTCGGGCGCCGACGGGGCGGAGGCGGCGGCCTGCTGGGCGCGGGAGCTCTCGTCGAGCCGGACGCGCGGCATGCTGCCGGTGGTGTAGTCGCTGGCCTCGATGTCGCTGACGAGGACGCCGTCCTTGAGCCGGATGACGCGCTTGCGCATGGCATCGACGGTGACGGTGTCGTGCGTGGCCATGACGACCGTCGTGCCGACGCGGTTGATCCGGTCGAGCAGCTGCACGATGCCGAGGCTGGTGTCGGGGTCGAGGTTGCCGGTGGGCTCGTCGGCGAGCAGGATCGCCGGACGGTTGACGAAGGCGCGGGCGATGGCGACGCGCTGCTGCTCGCCGCCGGAGAGCTGGTGCGGCAGCCGCTTCTCCATACCGGACAGGCCGACGAGGTCGAGGGTCTCCGGGACGATCTGGCGGATGCGGGACCGACCGGCGCCGAGGACCTGCAGCGCGTAGGCGACGTTCTGGAACACCGTCTTGTTCGGCAGGAGTCGGAAGTCCTGGAAGACGCAGCCGATCTCACGGCGCAGCGCCGGCACCTTGCGGTCGGGCAGCCGGTCGAGCTCGCGGCCGGCCACGAGGATGCGGCCCGCGGTCGGGTCCTGCTCCTTCATGACGAGCTGCATCATCGTGGACTTTCCCGATCCGGACTGGCCCACGACGAAGACGAACTCGCCACGCTGCACCTCGAGGCTGACGGCGTCGAGGGCCGGACGCGTGGTCCGCGGGTAGGTCTTCGTGACGTTCTCGAAGAGGATCATCGGTCGGGCCTCGGCTCCTGCGGGACTGCGGCTGGCGGTGACCTCGGCTACCGCAGTGCACGCCTCGGTGGGACGCGGGCAGCACGGCAGGCTGGGCCGACTCCGAGGCTACGGGCGCAGGGGCACCAAACCCGGGCACCCCGACGCCGCCGGGCGTGGCGCGTCGGGTGCCGCTGGCGCTCAGGCGTCGGCGCCGGCCTTCTTCTGGGCGATCTGCCAGCGGATGCCGGCCTCGATGAAGGCGTCGATGTCGCCGTCGAAGACGGCCGTCGGGTTGCCGGTCTCCTGCTCGGTGCGCAGGTCCTTGACCATCTGGTACGGGTTGAGGACGTAGGAGCGCATCTGGTCGCCCCAGCTCGCCTTGACGTCGCCGGCCATCTCCTTCTTGACCGCGGCCTCCTCGGCCTTGCGCTGCAGGAGCAGCCGCGACTGGAGGACGCGCAGGGCTGCGGCGCGGTTCTGGATCTGGCTCTTCTCGTTCTGCATCGACACGACGATGCCGGTGGGGATGTGCGTCATGCGCACCGCCGAGTCGGTCGTGTTGACGCTCTGCCCACCGGGTCCGCTCGAGCGGAAGACGTCGATCTTCAGCTCGTTCTCGGGGATGTCGATGGAGTCGTCCGACTCGATGAGCGGGATGACCTCGACGGCCGCGAAGCTCGTCTGGCGGCGGCCCTGGTTGTCGAACGGGCTGATCCGCACGAGGCGGTGGGTGCCGCCCTCGACGGACAGGTGCCCGAACGCGTACGGCACGTTGACCTCGAAGGTCGCCGACTTCAGGCCCGCCTCCTCGGCGTAGGAGGTGTCCATGACCTTCGTCGGGTAGCCGTGGCGCTCGGCCCAGCGCAGGTACATGCGCATGAGCATCTCGGCGAAGTCGGCCGCGTCGACACCGCCGGCGCCGGCGCGGATCGTGACGACGGCCTCGCGCTCGTCGTACTCGCCGGAGAGCAGGGTGCGCACCTCGAGCTCGCCGACGTCCTTCTTGAGCTTGGCGAGGTCGCGCTCGGCCTCCTCGAGGGTGGCGGCGTCGTGCTCCTCCTGGCCCATCTCGACGAGGGTCTCGAGGTCCTCGATGCGGGCGTCCATGCCGAGGACGCGGTCACGCTCGGAGTTCGCGCGGCTCAGGGCGCTCGTCACCTGCTGCGCCGCGTCGGGGTCGTCCCACAGGTCCGGGGCGGAGGCCTGCTCCTCGAGCTCCTTGATGGTGCGGGCGAGCTCGTCGAGGTCGGTGACCTGGCGCACGGAGTCCATCGTCGCGCGCAGGTCCTTGATCTCTTGCGTGAAGTCAACAGCCACGATCGAACAGCCTACGGCAGCACGCGCCGTGCTCGTGCGGGCACGGGCGACGAGCGTCGTGGCGACCGGCGCGACACGGCTGCGCCCCGGTCACCGAGGAGGGACCGGGGCGCAGGGACGAAACCCTGTTCGGAGAACGGGACCGGGACCGCGAGGGGTGGGGTGTCGCGGCCCCGGCCGATGGTGGACGGGTTGCTCAGTAGACGTTCTTGGCCATCCACTTCACGTCGCTGCCCGACGGCTGCGTCATCGCCGTGTTCGAGTTGACGGTCTCGAACATGATGCTCTTGGACGAGGTCGAGTGCGGCAGGCCGCCGCAGTGGCCGAGCTCGTGGCTGGCCGCGTGCTCGCCGAGGGACATCGAGGCCAGGACCGGCGACAGGCGCACGGTGCAGCCGGAGATGACGCCGCCGGAGACCGTGAGGTCGGCCGACCCGATCGCGTCGCCGGAGGTGGGGTCCTGCTTGAGGACGGTGATGGTGGCCTTGGTCGGGTCGGTCGTCATCGACACCTTCCAGCCGGACCTGCTCCACTCCGAGACGGCCTCGGAGACCTTGAACGTCGTGCCGGTGCCGGTGGCGTCGTAGACGAGGGCCGGCTTGAGCCAGTGGCCCCAGTACCCGGCCGTGGCCGACGACGTCGCGCTCTTGGTGTCGGTCCTGAGCGGCTTGGCCGCGGTGGACGTGCCGGCGGTGGCGAGGGTGAGACCGACCGCCGCGAGGGCGACGACGAGGATCCGCTTCATGGACAGCTCCTGGGGGACCAGCCGCGAGCGGCTGCAGGGGTGACAGGGGTGTTCAGGGCCCGCGGGGGTCTCGGGTCCCTTGGATGGTGCGCTCGGGGTGGCCTTTCGTCCACGTTAGCCGGGTATGCCCTTTTTGCTCCCGGTTTTCGTGAAGTCCGGTCCGCCCGCCCCGGCGTGGCGGCATGCCGGCGGCCCGGCACCGTGGTTGGATGCCGGGCCGCAGGACCGCGTTGCCCTTGGTGGGGGGTGCGTCAGCAGTAGCGGGAGCCGGTGCCCTTCGAGGTCCAGGTGCAGGAGTCCGCGAGGCTGCCGGACGCCGTACGCAGGTAGGCGGTGTCGCCGGTGTTGTTCCAGACGTACCAGGTGCGGTTGTAGTAGCGGTTCGTGGCCGTCGCGCTGCCCTTGCCGGTACGGATCGTCACCGTCGCACCGGCCTTGAGGGTGAAGGTGGGGAACCGGTAGGTGTAGCCGGTCTTGTCGCGCAGGGTCCAGCCGGTGAGGACGCGGTTGCTTCGGGTCGTGTTCTTCAGGACGACGTACTCGCCGTTGAGGCTCGAGTTGCTGCCGGTGTCCGAGCCCGGCGAGTCGTACTGGACCTTGTAGATCATGACGGCCGGGAGGGCCTGGGCCTCGGTGGCGGCGGTGACCGGCCCGAGCAGGCCGATGGCGATGCCCGCCGCGGCGGCGACGGCGGTGGTGCGGGTACTCACGGTTGCGTTCCTCATTCGTCGGCGCGTGGCACGGTGGCCGCGCTGGGGTCCGCGTCGACCGGGTGGAGGCGACGCCTCAGGAGGCTAGGCCCGGCTGCCTTGCGCGCGTGGCGTTTTGAGGAAGATCTGCAGCTTCTCGCGCTCCGTGGAGGGTCAACCGAGCCGGGCGCGGGCGCTCGAGGTGACGGTGATGGTGACGCTGCCGCCGAGCTGCTCGAGCACCCATCCGCTCATCGGCAGCGTCGCCCTGCCCTGCAGGGTGACGACGGCCGTCGAGCCGTCGGGGGTGCCGGTGCGCGGGACGAGCCGCCAGGCGGTGATGCCGTTCGGCAGCGGGGTGCGCCCCAGGTGGGCGCCGGCTGCGGCCTGCACCGACGCGTCGGTGAGCGCGAGGTGGTCCGGCACGCCGTCGCGGTAGGCCGACCGCTCGTCGATGGCGTCGGCGGCATCGAGCGCGGCGGCGTCGGCGGTGTCGAGCAGCCGCATCCGGGCCAGCTGGGCCGCCGTGACGTCGACGGCACCGAGGATGAGGACGACGACGATGACGAACAGGCCGAGGATAAGGACGCTGACCTGGCCGCGGTCGCGGCCCGGGTCATGGAGCCGCCGGATCAGCCGGCGCAGCCGCCCGACGCCGCGCGAGACGACGCTCATCGGGCCACGAACCGGTCGACGGACGACACGTGGGTCGAGGAGACGGTGACCGACGAGGGCACGTTGTCGGCGATGAAGTCGGGCACGAGAGGCAGCTGGACCTCGATGCGCACGTCCGAACGGACGACGCCCTCAGGACGCAGGCAGGGCGAGCCGTCGCACGACATGGTGACCGTCGCGTCCTGGTCGAAGCCGAAGTCGCCGAAGGCGAGGCGTGCCGCGGCCTGCGCGCGGGCGCGGCCGCCGGCGTCGGTGTCGGCGGTGACGAAGGCGCGCCCGGCCTCACGAGCAGCGAGCGAGGCCGAGAACGAGGCGGCCTGGAGGCGGGCCATCGTCAGCACGAGGTAGAGCAGCGGCAGCAGCATGAGGATGCCGAGGAAGATGAACTCGATGATCGCGCGACCGTCGTCGCGCCGGGCCCCCATGCGAGCCAGTCGAACCAGGCGCGCCCTGCGGGCCCGCAGCGAGTGGAGGCAGCCGGTCATCGCCGGGCCCCCTGCGTCGCGCCGGGAGCCCCGTCGGCTGGTCCGGCCGGCGACACCTGCTCCTCGCTGAAGGCACGACCGCGCACGGTCAGCGCCTCGGAGGGCCCGAGGGGGCCGACGACCGGCAGCGGTGCCTCCACCGTGATCTCGACGACGCGGACGCCGTCAGGCATCGTGCGCTCGGCCACCCCGACCTGCTGGGCGAACCGCGCGCTGAGCGACGACGTGATGAGCGCCTGCGTCCGGATGACCCCGTCTGCCGCGTCGGCGTCGGCTCGAGCCGCGTAGCGAGCCCCCTCCGATGCGGCGGAGATGAGCGTGTTGCGGACGTAGAGGGCCAGCCCGACCTGGAAGACGCCCAGGGCCACGAAGAGCAGCAGGGCCGCCACCATGACGAACTCGGCGATGGCCGAGCCACGCTCGGGTTCGGCCCGCAGCCGGCGCAGGACGCGTGACGCCGGGGTCACGGTCCTTTGACGTTGCTGATGGCGTCGCTGAACAGCTGTCCGAGCTGGGGGCCGGCGAGGGCCCACAGGGCGGTGACGAGGCCGGCGGTCATGATGGTGATGAGGACCCAGCCGGGCACGTCGCCCCGGTCACGGGACCCGCCCAGGCGACGCACGAGCGCCTCGACGGTGCCAGCCTGCAGGCGCGCCCGGTGTTTCTTCAACGTTGTCATCTGTCTTTCCCCTGTCTGGTCGGTTCACGGTCGTGGAGGGTGCCGGGTGCGACGCGGTGCGTCAGACCCGGAAGTGCAGGAAGCTCAGGCCCGGGTAGAGGGCGAAGAGCACGGTGACGGGCAGGATGAGGAAGACGACCGGGACCATCATGAGGATCTCCCGGCGCCCGCCCTGCTCCATGAGGGTGCGGCGGCCCGCCTCGCGCACGTCCTGGGCCTGGGCGCGGAGCACCTCGGCCAGCGGCGTGCCGCGCTCGACGGCGACGACGATGCCGTCGACGAACCGGCTCAGGCTCATCAGACCGGTGCGGTCGGCCAGGCCCCGCAGCGCCGTGGGCAGGTTGGCGCCTGCACGGGCGTCGGCGAGGCACCGGCGCAGCTCGTCGGACAGCTCACCCTGCGAGAGGCGACAGACGCGCTCGAGGGCGCCGACAGCCCCCTCCCCCGCGCTGACCGCCAGGGCGAGCAGCTCTGCGACCGTGGGGAACTCGGTGAGCATGCGCGCCTCACGACGGGACGCGGCCCGTGACAGCATCCAGTCGCGGCCGATGAGGCCGCCGAAGACCCCGCACACGACGAGCCCGACCAGGGCGACGACGGGGAACCGCTGCTGGGCCACCGCCACGAGCCCGGTGAGGACGAGCCCCACGAGACCTCCGAGGGTCCCCCATAGCACCTGCTCTGCACGGAACCGGTCGACGTCGGCGGCGACCCCGGCCCGAAGCTGGCGCCGCATGACGGACGGAGACCCGCCGAGGACCGACCCGACGAGGCGGCCGAGCCGCCCGACGTACGGCGCGAGCAGCTCGCCGAACCCGAACGGGCCGCGCGGGGCCGCCGGGCGGCTCAGCAGCGTCGAGGGGCGCGGTGCATCGCGCAGGTAGGGCTCGAGGCGCTCGTCGAGCCCGGGACGGCGGCTGGCAGGCAGGCCCGCGACGACGAGGGTGAGCCCGGCCAGCAGGAGCACCCCGACGACCGCGCCGGTCCACGACCAGCCGGCCTCGAGGACCGCGCGCAGCCCGGAGGGCACGGCGCTCATCGCAGCACCCGCTCTTCCTCGGGCAGGCGCCCGACCCAGACCATCGCGCGGTAGGCGACGACGCACAGTGCGGCGCCCACGGCGAGGACGACCCAGCCCACCGGCGTCGCGTAGGCCGCGAGCGAGCGACCGTTGAGGCCGAGCATCGCGAGGACGATCCACGGCGCCGCAACCGCGAGACGCGCCGCGTTGACGGTCCAGCTCTGGCGCGTCTCGAGCTCGGCGCGGGTACGGGCGTCCTCGCGCAGGAAGGAGGACAAGGTCCGCAGCAGCTTGCCCAGGTCGCTGCCTCCGACCTCGCGCGCGATGCGGAGCGACTCGACGAGACGGTCGGCGACCGGGTCGCTGAGACGCTCCTTGAGCCGGTCGAGGGAGTCGTGGAAGCGGCCCGTGGTGCGGTAGTCCTCGGCGAAGGCCACGAACGCCGGCCGCAGCTCCTCCGGCCCCCGGGTGGACAGCTGTGCCAGCGCCTCCGGCAGCGCGAGGCCGGCCCGCACGCCGGACGTGACGTTGTCGACGACGTCGGGCCACAGGTCGCGCAGCTTGTTGCGGCGCGAGCGGGCGCGCATACGCACCAAGGAGATCGGCGCTGCACCGGCCATGAGGGAGAAGCACAGCGAGATCGGCGCGACGCGGGTCAGCGCGAGGACGACGGCGAAGGTCAGCAGGAAGAGCACGACCGAGCCGACGATGACGTTGTTCGGCGTGATGGAGGCGTACCCCGCCTGGTTGAGGTGGTCGCGCAGCTCGACGACGAAGCCCGAACGGCGCGGACCGGACTCGGGTGCCGGGGCCTGCGGCCAGAAGGACCAGTAGACGAAGAAGACACCCGCGCCGAGGAGCAGACCGATGACCAGTGGCGAGGTCACGGCGCCTCCTGGGCCAGCAGGGCGGCGACGTCGTAGCCGGCCCGCTCGAAGGCCTCGCGGTGCGGCGGGAAGCCGTCGCCGCGCACGAGGCGACCGCCCCGCGTCGTGAAGAGGTCGGCGATCTCGATGACGTCGCCCTCGGCCCGACCCGGGACGGCGACGATCTCCCGGACCCGGCGCACGCCGTCGCGCTCGAGAGCGACGTGGACGACGAGGTCGACGGCGGCCGCCACCGTCGGCACGACGAAGCGGCTCGACACGTTCTCGCCGGCGAGCAGCGGCAAGGTGCACATCTTCGTCACGGCCTCGCGGGCGCTGTTGGCGTGCAGCGTGCACATCCCGGGGACACCACTGTTGAGGGCGATGAGCAGGTCGAGGCTCTCCTCCTGGCGGACCTCGCCGACGATGATCCGCGACGGCCGCATCCGCAGGGCCTCCTTGACGAGCCGGCGCAGCGGCACCTCGCCGGTGCCCTCGAGGCTCGGCTGGCGGCACTGCATCGAGGCCACGTCCCGCAGCGGGATCTTCAGCTCGAAGACCTCCTCGCACGTGATGACGCGCTCGCGTGGCGGGATGGCTGCGGCCAGGCAGTTGAGCAGGGTGGTCTTGCCTGCCTGCGTGCCGCCGGCGACGAGGACGTTGAGCCCGCTCGCCACGGCGGCGTCGAGGAAGTTGGCTGCCTGCCGGGTCAGGGTGCCGAGCCGGACGAGGTCGTCGAGGTGGTCGGCCTTGACGACGAACTTGCGGACGTTGACCTGCCAGTGCGTGCGCGTGATGTCGGGGATGACGACGTGCAGGCGCGAGCCGTCGGGCAGGGTCGCGTCGACGAAGGGGCTCGAGAGGTCGACGCGCCGGCCGGTGGTCTTGAGCATCCGCTCGACGAGGTCACGGACGTCCTCGGCCGTCAGGATCGTCGGTGTCAGCTCGGCGACGCCCCCACGGGCCACGAAGACCTTGCTCGGGAGTATGTTCGTCTAGACCTTCTCTACGGAGCGTGTGCCATGACCTTGCCTGCCGGCATCTACGTGCGGATCTCCCGCGACTCCGAGGGCCTTTGTCTCGGGGTCAGACGTCAGCTCACTGACTGCGAACGCCTCGCCAAGCAGTTGGGTTGGACGGTCGCCGGGTTATACGAGGACAACGACGTGAGCGCCACCCGCGGCAAGCCTCGACCGGCCTACGAGCGGATGATGCGCGACGTCGCCACGGGCCTCATCAAGGCCGTCGTGGTGTGGGATGTCGACCGACTCACCCGGACGCCCCGCGAACTCGAGGACGTCATCGATCACGCCGACCGCTTGGGGCTCAAGCTCGCGTCCGTCGGCGGCGACATCGACCTGGCGACCGAGCAGGGCCGCATGATGGCCAGGATGAAGGGCACGGTCGCCCGGTACGAGGTCGAACAGCAACGTCGCCGGCTCAAGGCCAAGCACCGCGAGCTGGCGGCGAACGGTGCCCACATCGGCAAGCGGCCGTACGGCTGGGACTTCCACCCCGACCGCACGCTGGCCATCAACCCCGAAGAAGCAGCCATCGTCCGGGAGTGCGTCGATCGGGTGCTCTCAGGTCAGGGACTCTGGAAGATCTGCAACGACCTCAACCGTCGCGGCATCACCACCAGCACCGGAAAGCCCTGGCAGACCGTCGTCCTCCGCCAGATGCTGCTGCGCTGGCGCAACTGCGGAGTGCGCACCCACCTGGGCAAGGAGGTGGGCCCCGGGCAGTGGGAGCCCATCATCGACCGCTCCACCCACGAACGCGTCCTCGCCCTACTTACCGACCCCGGACGACGAAGCAACAACCGTGGCACAGAGCCGAAGTACCTCCTCACGTCGATCGCCTACTGCGGCGTCTGCGGCGGCCCCCTGGTCGGCACCAATGAGTACACCTATGTCCTGAAGTCGGGACGCGAGCGCGTCTACCCGCACAGCTACACATGCGCCCATGCCGGCTGCATGAAGGTGCGCCGCCGCATGGCAGACGTCGACCACCTCGTCACCAGCGTCGTCATGGGCGTCCTCAAGCGCGACGGCGTCCGACTGCTCGGCGGAGATCCCACGGCCGCAAACCACGCACGGGACCGCATCGCCGCGCTCGAGGCCAAGCTGGCACTCGCCGCAGACCAATTCGCTGACGACACCATCACCGGTGACCAGTTGCGGCGGGTCTCCGAGCGCCTCAAGCCGCAACTCGCAGATGAGCGCGCCCGGCTGGCCGCGGCGCGACCGACCCCCGAGCTGGCCGCCTTCACCGGTACGACAGTCGAAGCCGCGTGGAACGCCGCCGACGTCGAGACGCGTAAACGCGTCATCCGACTCCTCGGCATGCGCATCACCGTCAACCCCATCGGCTCCGGCCGCGGACGGACCTTCGACCCCGAGTGCATCCAGATCAAGTGGTCGACTCCTGCCCTATCGTAGGTAGCCGATTGCGTGGGAAGCCGGAGCACGGGTCCCCACCCGCCGGCCCGCGGGCACGCGAACAGGGCTACATGCCCTGACCGGCGGGGTGTGAGGCCATCGCCGAGGCAACGGGCCACGCGCATCGCCATTCCCGGGCGAGAGCCGGTGGCCCCGAGTCACCAGAAGTCTCCAAGGTCGTCGGCCGGGGGCCCTGCCTGCGCGGCTCTTGGTGCTCACATCGACGGGGCCCCCACCGCGCACAAGGACGTGACTGTCGCGGCCGGTGCCGCCTTTCTCGTTCGGTCCGCTCGAATGACAGCCTGGAGCTCTGGCGTACCCTCCAGTCGACGATGTGTTCACAACGGCGGGCAGTGCGAGGAAGTAGCCCGCAACCAGGGGCTCAGGCGCGTGGTAGAAACGGGCCCAGTGGTCATGGTGGCTACGGAGATCGGGTTCGAAATGTCATGGGCGACACAGGAGGAAATGGTGTTCGTGGTCCAGCTACTTGGGGTGAGAAGGTGACCCGTGGGCTTGGCCGGCAGAATCGCCGCCGCGGCGTATGCCCCGCTGTCGATTCGGCCCTATTGCTTTTGGTCGTAGGTGGGTGCCGGTGAAGTCGATCGACGCGCCTCCCGATCCGGCCCTACTCGAGTCCATGAGATCGATCGGCTACACCGTGGAATCGGCTGTAGCGGACGTGATCGACAACTCGATCGCCGCGGGTGCCACCCAAGTGGACGTCCTCGTAAGCGCCGACGGCCCCTTTCAGCTTGCCATGGTCGACAACGGTCGCGGCATGACTCCTCGTGAGGCCGTGGACGCGATGCGCCTAGCGGCTGTAAGCCCTACCAAGCCGCGAGGACCTGAGGATCTTGGCCGGTTCGGGCTTGGGCTCAAGACCGCTTCGCTGTCCCAGTGCCGAACCCTGACTCTAGTGACGAAGGCGAAAGGAACCGTCACTGCCCTGCGGTGGAGCCTTGATCACGTCATGACCACGGGTAACTGGGCACTCATCGAGCTAGAGGCGGCCGAGATCAAGGGCCTCTTGGGATGGCGTGACCTCGACGCGGCGAGCGCAGGGACGCTAGTGCATTGGGGCGACTTGGACCAACTCGCCAAGACGGAGGGTGGTGAGCAGACGGATCTGGATAGGGTCGCCCTTAGAGTGAGGGAGCACATCGCGCTGGTCTTCCACCTTTTCATTGCCGGTGACGGGGCCCGCAGGGTCGCCTTTCGCATGAACGGAGGAGCAATTGCTGCACTCGACCCATTCATGTCGGCCTCACGGAAGGTCCAGCGCACTGAGTGGGAGCCGATAGACGTCGAAGGGCAGACGGTGCGGCTGATGGCGTTTACGCTGCCGTACCTCAACACGCTTTCCGCGAAGGAGCGCGACAAGGTCCTAAGGCTTGGAGGCCTTCGTGAAACCCAAGGCTTCTACGTCTATCGAGGCGGTCGTCTGGTCATCTGGGGAACGTGGTTCCGAGTGATGCCCCGGAGCGAGATGGCTAAGCTCACGCGCGTTCGGGTGGATATCCCGAACACCCTAGACCACCTTTGGGCCCTGGATGTCAAGAAGTCGACCGCAGACCCGCCGCCCAAGGTACGGAACCGTCTACGGGAGCTCGCGAGAACCATGACGCTTCCCGGAGAGCGGGTACAGAAGTTCCGTGGGCGCAAAGTGAGCACGTCACTGGACATCGACTACCTGTGGAATGTACTCGAGGACGCTACGTCGTTTCGGTACGAGATCAACTCAGCGCACCCTACGATCGAGGCCTTTAAACAAGAACTTTCCGAGGCTCAGCGGCTGCAGTTCGAGATCGTGCTCGACGATATCCAAGCCACATTCCCGGTCATTGATGCGCACAACCGGATGAGCGGCGACCGGATACCCTCGCTCGCTCCCAGCGACGAGGACCTGTTGAAGCGGGCGGAGAGTTCCTGGGAACTGATGCGGGAGCACGGGCTACCTGTAGACAACTTCATCGCGGGGCTCGCCAGCGCTGACCCGTATTGCGAGGTCCCGAACTTCGCTCACATCATGAAGGAGCGCCTTACCCCATGACCGGCACCGACTACAAGCCGGAGTCCGGCCTGCTGAGCCCCAGCCTAGAGGGCGCCGTCACGATCCTTGTCGACACGATTGTCGTCCGGCACGGCAGTCCGGCTCCGCTTGGCGCGGCCGAGGAAACCATCGAGTTGATGCGACCCGCCATCGAGACCATGTTCCCGGATGCGGCCGATCCGCTGGTCTTCAAGCTCTTGGCGCGCACCGCGATCCAGCGCATTGCCGTGGACATCGAGCCACCGGTGGTGATCAAGACCGACTACCGGCCCTGGTTCGTCGACGCGGTGACTTCGGGCGAGATCCAACTCGCCCGTTGGTACTCCTACAAGCAGCACCTGATGATCGACAAGGGGTTCCCCCCTCAGGTGCTCGATTCCATCGATCAGTCCAGCACTGAGGTAGTCGACCTCCTTGGCGATCCCCGGCAGCAAGGGACATGGAAGCGCCGGGGTCTGGTTATCGGCGAAGTTCAGTCGGGGAAGACAGCCACCTACATCGCCATCGTCAACAAGGCCGCAGACGCGGGCTACAAACTGGTGGTCCTTCTCACGGGCGGCACTGAGTCTCTGCGGAAGCAGACACAGTTCAGGGTTGACGAGGGCTTCCTCGGCAACGACTCCTCCGTGCTTGGTCACGACAAAGTGTTGGGCGTGGGCCGCCATGCCAGGGAGAAGTTCCTTCGGGGCCAAGGCATGACGACCTACGCCAGAGACTTCGTCGAGACGTCTCTCGGAGGTCAGAACGTCCAGATCGATCCAAACGCGGACCACCCGTATGTGTTTGTGATCAAGAAAAACAAAACCCCGTTGACGAACTTGATCAAGTGGCTATCAGGCCAATTCAACGGGGCACAATTTGACGTCCCGATGCTCGTCGTCGACGACGAGTCTGACTACGCCTCGGTTAATACTAATAACGGCAAGGCCGGAGAGCAGAAGCCCACGCTCATCAATCACAAAATTCGCGAGCTCCTCGCACTCACCACCCGGTCGTCGTACATGGCCTTCACCGCCACCCCTTTCGCCAACGTCTTCATCGACCACGCGTCCTTCGATGAGGCCCTAAAGGACGACCTCTTCCCCCACCACTACATCTTCTCCCTATCCGCACCGTCCAACTATGTGGGTGCCGAGAGGTACTTCGGGACGACGGACATGGCGCTCTCGGCGGCGCTCGTCGACATCACCGACGCCCACGATGTGTTCCCCCCCAAGCACAAGTCCACCTTGGCAGTCCCGACCCTCCCCGAGAGCTTGGAGGAGTCGATACGGGCCTTCGTCGTAGCCAGCGCGATTCGATTGGCGCGAGGAGACAAGGGAAGCCGCTCGATGCTTGTGAACGTGTCGAGGTTTAAGCACGTGCAAAATCAGGTGCACGAACTCGTCGCCGCTTACTTTGCCCAAATCAAGAACGCCATTGAGCTCCATGCGCAACCACCGGTCCGAGGCGCTGACAGCCACTCACAGATCGTGGCGCTCAGGCGCACGTTCGAGGCCCACTTCAGCGACGCTGGGATCAGTTGGGAACAAGCGCGGGACAAGCTGCTCGCGGTGGTCATCGACACCACAGTTGTGCTCGTCAATTCGTCCAGGGATAAGACCAGCGACGACAAGCTGCACAACATGATCGCGGTCGGTGGAGACGTGCTGTCTCGGGGACTGACCCTCGAAGGTCTGACTGTCAGCTACTTCTATCGGATTGTGGGTTCGGCAGACACACTCCTGCAGATGGCCCGCTGGTTCGGATACAGGCCCGGGTACGACGATCTAGTCCGAGTCTGGATCAGCCCTGACGTGGCGGACCAGTTCCGCTTCGTAGGCGACATCTGCCGGGAGTTGACGGATCAGGTGGCAACGATGCGCGACCTCGGACGCACCCCGGCAGACTTTGGGCTCATGGTGCGCAAGCACCCGGAGAGCTTGGCCATCACCGCCAAGAAAGGGGTGGCCGAAACGAAGTCCATGGTCATTTCGTTGTCCGGGCGACGTATCGAGACCACTAGGATCCCCGCCGCGGAAAATATTCTCGCGGGGAATTGGGCGGCCGTGCTGAGGTTCTTGGAGGAGATCGACTCGGTAAACCGCGGCGTGTGGGACCAGCCCGGCCTACAATTTAAGGGCAAGGCGGGCATCTCCAAGGAACAGATCGCCCAGCTGCTGGCTGAGTTCCGGTACGACCGAGGCAACCTGATCATGGCGAACTCCTTGGACAAGATTCTGAGAGACCAATCAGGCCCGGCGTTCCAGAACTGGACTGTCGGCGTGGTGCACGGGAGTGGCACGAATCTCCAACTGCTCCCCGGTCTGGCGGTACGCCAGCCGAGGCGCGCTGTTCGCCACTCGAACGACGGCGTCTCCAGTTCTTTCCGGGTCTCCGGGAGTTCCGCTCGCTTGGCCGGTACCACAGACCTAGCTCGCACTTACAGTCACGATGGAGAAGCCCTGACAGAGCCGGATG
>JAEXXY010000286.1 GCA_023451855.1 Actinomycetes bacterium | reverse complement strand
CCCCGCGCCCGTGGCCACGACCGCGAGGCGCCGACGCCGTCGCGTCCTCGTCGCGGCCGTCGCGGGACTGTGCCTGCTCTCCGCCGTCGTCGGAGGTGCCGCCGGGCAGCTGCTCGGCGACCGCGTGTCCCTGACGAGCGGGTCGACCCTGCCCGCCCCCGGCGTCGGTGCCACGGCCCGGCCGGCCGGCAGCGTCGCCAACATCGCCGCCACCGCCCTGCCGAGCGTCGTGACGATCAAGGTCGACGGCGGCAGCGAGGGGTCGGCCACCGGGTCCGGGTTCGTCATCGACCGCAAGGGCCACATCCTGACGAACAACCACGTCGTGTCGGCCGCGAGCGGCCAGATCGACGTCATCCTCAGCAACGGCGACACCGAGAAGGCCAGCGTCGTCGGCAAGGACGCCTCCTACGACCTCGCCGTCATCAAGATCGACCGCACCGACCTGACGCCGCTCACGCTCGGCCCGTCCGACAAGGTCGTCGTCGGCGACCAGGTCATCGCGGTGGGCGCCCCGCTCGGGCTCGACCAGACCGTCACCACCGGCATCGTCAGCGCCCTCAACCGCCCGGTCCAGCCCGGCGACCCGGGGGAGTCGACCTACATCAACGCCATCCAGACCGACGCGGCGATCAACCCCGGCAACTCGGGGGGTCCGCTGCTCGACATGGCCGGCCAGGTCATCGGCGTCAACTCGGCGATCGCCCGCGTGCCCGGCACGAGCGGCTCGACGGGCGGCAGCATCGGCCTCGGCTTCGCCATCCCGAGCGACCAGGCCCGCCGCACCGCCGACCAGCTCATCGCCACGGGCAAGGCCACCCACCCGATCATCGGCGTCAAGCTGAGCCGCACGTTCACCGGCGAGGGCGCCGAGGTCGACGGCAGCGCCGACGCCGTGACCTCCGGCGGTCCCGCGGCCAAGGCCGGCGTCAAGCCGGGCGACATCATCATCGCCTTCGAGGGCAAGCGCATCCGCACGCCCGACCAGCTCATCGTCGGGATCCGCGCGCGCGCCGTCGGCGAGACGGTCACGCTGCGGGTGCTGCGCGACGGCAGGCAGACCGACCTGCAGATGACGCTCGAGGCCGAGCCGGACAACTGAGCCTGTTCCCGGCGCGCTTCCGTATGATGTCGCGCGCCGGCCTGCAGGGAAGCGAGGAAGAGTGTTCGACATCAACGGGTGGGAGCTGCTCCTGCTCGGCATCCTCGCCGTCATCGTCCTGGGCCCGGAACGCCTCCCGGAGTACGCCGCGAAGTTCGGCCGGTTCGTCCGGCAGGCCCGCGCCATGGCCGACCGGGCCAAGGAGCAGCTCAAGGACGAGATGGGCCCGGAGTTCTCCGACATCGACTGGCGGGCCTACGACCCGCGCCAGTACGACCCGCGCAAGATCGTCCGCGACGCCCTCAACGCGCCGGCCGACGAGGCCGAGGTCTCGCCGGACAAGCCGGTCAGCGCACCTCGCGGGCACGACCCGTCCAAGCCGACGCCGTGGGACGCCGACGCCACGTGAGCCGGTCCGGGAGGCCCGGCCGGGGCGTCCCGGCCGCGACGCGCGAAAGAATCTGACCCAGAGGCATCGGTTGTCGGTGGGGGGGGTTATCGTCACCCCTTGATGCCTCCCGAACCCGCCGCGCACCCGCCTGCCTCCGTCCGGTCCCTCTGGCGCCTGCGGGGGTACCTGCGGCCGCACCGATGGGCCCTGCTCGTCATGTTCGTCGCCTCGCTGGCCGGCGTCGGGCTGTCCATCGCGCTGCCCCTGGTGACGCGCGCCATCATCGACGGGCCGATCTCCCACCACGAGCTCGGCCCGGTCCTGCCGCTCGGGCTGCTCGCCCTCGGCCTCGGCGTCCTCGAGGCGGTGCTGATCTTCCTGCGCCGGTGGGTGCAGTCCAACGCCGTCCTCGGCCTCGAGACCGACCTGCGCCGCGACCTCTACGAGCGGCTCCAGGCACTCCCGATGAGCTTCCACACCCGGTGGCAGTCGGGCCAGCTGCTCTCGCGCGCCACCACCGACCTCTCGGCGATCCGCCGGTTCAGCGGGTTCGGGCTGCTCTTCCTCGTCGTCAACGTGCTCCAGCTCGCCGTCGTCACCGGCGTCCTGCTGTCGATGTACTGGCCCCTCGGGCTCGTCGTCGCGGCCGTGTCGGTGCCGATCATCTGGCTCTCGATGCGCTTCGAGAAGGCCTACGTCGTCATCTCGCGCAGGGTCCAGGACCAGCAGGGCGACCTCGCCACGCAGGCCGAGGAGGGCGCCGTCGGCATCCGCGTCATCAAGTCCTTCGGCCGCAGCGACCACGTCGCCGGGCGCTACGACGCCGCCTCCCTCGAGCTGCGCGCCACGAGCATGGACAAGGTCCGGCTGTCTGCGAAGTTCTGGACCTTCCTCGAGGTCATCCCCAACCTCGCCGTCGTCGTCGTCCTGCTGCTCGGCGCCATCGGTGTCGGCCGGGGAGCCCTGACGCCGGGCGAGCTCGTCGCCTTCATCACCCTCCTGCTCTCCCTGGTGTGGCCGGTCTCCTCGCTCGGAGTCATCCTCGCCATGGCCCAGGAGGCGATGACCGCCGCGGCCCGTGTCCTCGAGATCTTCGACACCGAGCCCGACATCGTCTCCGGCGAGCGCACCGCCCCGCGGCGGCGCGGCCACCTGCGCTTCGAGCACGTCGACTTCGCCTTCCCCGACGCCCCCGACCAGCCGGTGCTGCGCGACGTCAACCTCGACCTGCCGCCCGGCCAGACCCTCGCGCTCGTCGGTGCCACCGGCACCGGCAAGACGGCCCTGACCTCGCTCGTGCCACGCCTCTTCGACGTCACCGGCGGCCGCATCACCATCGACGGCGTCGACGTGCGCGACCTCGACCTCGCGGCGCTGCGCAGCCTCGTCGCGACGGCCTTCGAGGAGCCGACGCTGTTCTCGATGAGCGCCCGCGAGAACGTCACGCTCGGGCGGGTCGACGCCAGCGACGACGAGGTCCTCGCCGCCCTCAAGATCGCCCAGGCCGGGTTCGTCCACGACCTGCCGTGGGGCCTCGACACCCGCATCGGCGAGCAGGGCATGTCGCTGTCCGGCGGTCAGCGACAGCGCCTCGCGCTCGCCCGCGCCGTCCTGTCTCGCCCGGCGGTGCTCGTCCTCGACGACACGCTGTCCGCGCTCGACGTCCACACCGAGAAGCTCGTCGAGGAGGCGCTGTCGCGCGTGCTGTCCGACACCACCGGGCTCATCGTGGCCCACCGCGCGTCCACGGTGCTGCTCGCCGACCGCGTCGCCCTGCTCCAGGACGGCACCATCACCCACGTCGGCACCCACCGCGAGCTGCTCGACACCGTCCCGGCCTACCGCGACCTGCTCGCCGCCGACCCCGTAGACGGACCCGTGGACGATGCGATGGGTGCCCGCGGCACCAGCCACGACGCCGGCCACGACTCCGGCCACGACGCCGGGAACGGCGCGGGCCCGGGCGCCCCCGAGGGGGTGCACGCATGAGCACGCCCACCACGACCACCTCGGCCACCACCGCGACCACCACCGCGACGCAGGACTGGCGCGGTGTCGCGTCCGACGAGATCGAGGGCGAGCTGACGGCGGAGACCTCCGCCCGCCTCGCGGGACGGTCGCGTCGGCTGCTGTCCGACGTGCTCCGGCCATGGCGCCGGGCCCTGGGCTGGCTCATGGTCGTCGTCGTCGTCGAGAACGCGGCCCGCCTCGCGATCCCGTACCTCGTCAAGGAGGGCATCGACGTCGGCATCCCGCCGATCAGCGCCTCGAACGACCTCGGGCCGCTGCTCGCCATCGTCGGGCTCGTGCTCCTCGCGACGATCACGCAGGCGGTCGCGCGCAACCTCTTCCTCGTGCGCTCGGGCCGGATCGGCCAGGACATCCTCCTGTCGATCCGCCGCCGGGTCTTCCGCCACTTCCAGCGCCTCAGCCCGGCCTTCCACGACCGCTACACCTCCGGCCGGGTCATCTCGCGGCAGACCTCCGACGTCGATGCCATCTACGAGATGCTCGAGACCGGCTTCGACGGCCTCGTCACGGCGGCGCTGACCCTCGTCGGCACGTCGGTGCTGCTGCTCGTCCTCGACGTCAAGCTCGGCCTCGTCGCCCTGCTCTGCGGCCCGTTCCTCGCCTGGCTGACCAACTGGTTCCGCAAGGCGTCGGCGCGCAGCTACCGCGCCACCCGCGAGAAGGTCGCGCTCGTCATCGTCCACTTCGTCGAGTCCATGAACGGTATCCGCGCGGTCCAGGCCTTCCGTCGCGAGCCGCGCAACCAGGAGATCTTCGACGACGTCAACGACCAGTACCGGCAGGCCAACCTCGTCGCGTTCCGGCTCGTCGCGTGGTTCATGCCCGGCATCCGGCTCATCGGCAACATCACCATCGGCGTCGTGCTGCTCTACGGCGGCTATCTTGCCTACCACGGCGAGGTCACGGTCGGCGTGCTCGCGGCGTTCCTGCTCTACCTGCGCCAGTTCTTCGAGCCGATGATGGAGATCTCGCAGTTCTACAACACCTTCCAGTCGGCCTCCGCCGCGCTCGAGAAGCTGTCCGGCGTCCTCGAGGAGGAGCCCGACGTGCCCGAGCCGACCGACCCGGTGCCCCTCCTCGACGCGCGTGGCGAGGTGCGCTTCGAGCACGTCCGGTTCGAGTACGTGCCGGGCACGGCGGTCCTGCCCGAGCTCGACCTCACGGTCCCCGCCGGCCAGACCCTCGCCCTCGTCGGCACGACCGGCGCCGGCAAGACGACGCTCGCCAAGCTGGCCACCCGGTTCTACGACCCCACCGGCGGCACCGTGAGCCTCGACGGCACCGACCTGCGCCGCGTCACCTCCGAGGACCTGCACCGAGCGGTCGTCATGGTGACCCAGGAGAACTACCTGTTCAGCGGCACCGTCGCCGACAACATCCGTTTCGGTCGCCCCGACGCCACCGACGAGCAGGTCCAGGCGGCGGCGCAGGCACTCGGGGCGCATGAGTTCATCTCGGCCCTGCCGGAGGGGTACGCGACTGCGGTGTCCAACCGTGGCGGGCTGCTCAGCGCCGGGCAACGCCAGCTCGTCGCGTTCGCGCGGGCCTTCCTCGCCGACCCGGCGGTGCTCATCCTCGATGAGGCCACCTCATCCCTCGACATCCCGTCCGAGCGGCTCGTCCAGCAGGCGCTGCAGACCATCCTCGCCGGGCGCACGGCCATCGTCATCGCGCACCGGCTCTCGACCGTCGAGATCGCCGACCGGGTCATCGTCATGGAGCACGGGCGCATCGTCGAGGACGGCGCCCCGGGCGAGCTCATCGAGGCGGGGTCCGGCCGGTTCGCCGGTCTGCACCAAGCCTGGGTCGCCTCCCTGGCCTGACCCAGCCCCCGGGTGAGCGGTTGGACTCGGCCGGTGGCGCGACGAAGTGCCCACTCGACCGGGTCGGGGCCCGGGCGGACGCTCAGACCTCAGTCGAGTGGGCACTTCGTCCCGGGGGCTTCCGAGGGGTGGGTCAGCGACCGACGGGGGACAGGCCCAGGGAGCGTCCGGCGAGGCCGCGGGCCCGGTTCGCCAGGCCGCGGGCGATGCCACGCAGCGCGACGCCGGCAGCGGAGTCGGGAGCACCGAGCACGACCGGGGTGCCGGCGTCGCCACCCTCGCGCAGCCGGGTGTCGAGCGGGATCTGGCCGAGCAGCTCGACCGGGGCCCCGATGCTGCGGCTCAGGGAGTCGGCCACGGCCTTGCCGCCGCCGGAGCCGAAGATCTCCTGACGCGTGCCGTCGGGCAGCTCGAGCCAGCTCATGTTCTCGATGACGCCGGCGATCCGCTGGTGGGTCTGCAGGGCGATCGAGCCGGCGCGCTCGGCGACCTCGGCGGCGGCCTGCTGCGGCGTCGTGACGACGAGGATCTCGGCGGTCGGGATGAGCTGGGCCACCGAGATGGCGATGTCGCCGGTGCCGGGCGGAAGGTCGAGCAGCAGGACGTCGAGGTCGCCCCAGAAGACGTCGCCGAGGAACTGCTGCAGCGCCCGGTGCAGCATCGGGCCACGCCACACCACGGGCTGGTTGCCGGGCACGAACATGCCGATCGAGATGACCTTCACGTCGTGGCTGATGGGCGGCAGGATCATGTCGTCGACCTGCGTCGGCCGCTGCTCGACGCCGAGCATGCGCGGCACCGAGAAGCCGTAGACGTCGGCGTCGACGACGCCCACGCGCAGCCCCTGCTCGGCCATCGCGGCCGCGAGGTTGACGGTGACCGAGGACTTGCCGACGCCGCCCTTGCCCGAGGCCACTGCGTACACGCGGGTCAGGCTGTTCGGCTTGGCGAAGGGGATCTCCTTCTCGGGGGCGCCGCCACGCAGCTGCTGGCGCAGGGCCGAACGCTGCTCGTCGCTCATGACATCGAGGGTGACGTCGACGGAGGTGACGCCCTCCACCGCGAGGAGGGCGTTCGTCGAGTCCTTCGTCAGGGTGTCCTTCATCGGGCACCCGGAGACGGTGAGGAAGATGGCGAGGGCCACTGCGCCGGCGTCGTCGATCTCGACCGACTTGACCATGCCGAGCTCGGTGATCGGCTTGCGGATCTCGGGGTCGTTGACCTTCGACAGCGCCGTGAGCAGGGCGTCACGGCTCGGCAGTGCGGGGACGGACATGTGCTCCATCGTAGGTCGCGCCGGCTGGGCCCCCGACCACGGGCCGTGTCTACCGCGACACACCCGGCGGGCGTTGCTCGCCCCGTTACTCGCCGTGGTGCGGGGCGGCCGGCTCGTCGACGCGGTGGATCAAGGCGCGCTCCTCGAGCTCGTCGAGCAGGCCACGCAGCTCGGAGCGGACGAAGTCGCGGGTCGCCTGCTCGCGCAGCGCCAGGCGCAGCGAGGCGACCTCACGCGTCAGGAACTCGGTGTCGGCGAGGTTGCGCTCGTCGCGGGCACGGTCCTGCTCGAGGGTCACGCGGTCACGGTCTGCCTGCCGGTTCTGCGCGAGGAGGATGAGCGGGGCCGCGTAGGAGGCCTGCAGGCTGAGCATCAGCGTCAGGAAGATGAACGGGTACTCGTCGAAGACGAGGCCCTTGGGGGCGAGCAGGTTCCAGCCGACCCAGGCGACGACGAAGATCGTCATGCCGATGAGGAACTGCGCCGTGCCCATGAAGCGGGCGAACTTCTCCGACAGGACCCCGAACGCCTCCTGCGAGAACGACCACGTCAGGAGCTGGGCACGCTGCTCGCGCGGCTGGTCGAGCTTGTCGAGCTTGTCGCGCTTGTCGAGGCGGCCCGAACGCGCGCCGCCGCGGCGCTCTGCGCGCTCGCTCACGGGCGCACCTCCAGCTCGTGCCGCTCCTCACGCCAGTCCTCCGGGAGGATGTGGTCGAGGACGTCGTCGACGGTGACCGCGCCGATGAGGCGCCCGTCGTCGTCGACGACGGGCAGGGACACGAGGTTGTACGTCGCGAGGGTGCGGGTGACGGTCTCGAGCGAGGCGCTCGCCGGCACCGGCTCCATCTCCTTGTCGATGATGCTGCCGACCGCGCCGTGCGGCGGTTCGCGCAGCAGCCGCTGGATGTGCACGAGGCCGAGGTAGCGGCCGGTCGGCACCTCGAGCGGCGGGCGGCACACGTAGACCATCGAGGCGAGGGCCGGGGCGAGCTCCTCGCGGCGGACCATCGCGAGGGCCTCGGCGATCGTCGCCTCGGGGCCGAGCACGACCGGCTCGGTCGTCATCATGCCGCCGGCGGTGTTCTCGTCGTAGGTCAGCAGCCGGCGCAGGGGAGCGGCATCCTCGGGCTCCATGAGCTGCAGGAGCGTCTCGGCCTGCTCGGGCGGCAGGTCGGCGAGCAGGTCGGCGGCGTCGTCGGGCTCCATGGCCTCGAGGACGTCGGCGGCGCGCTCGGTGTCGAGGCCGGCGATGATCTCGACCTGGTCGTCCTCGGGCAGCTCCTCGAGGACGTCGGCGAGGCGCTCGTCGTCGAGGGCCGCGGCGACCTCGGCGCGACGCTTGGGGTTGAGGTCGTGGATGACCTCGGCGAGGTCGGCGACCTTGAGGTCGTCGTAGGTCTCGAGGAGGCGCTCGGCGCTCTGGGCGGCGGCCGGGTCGTGCAGGCCCACGACGTCGCGGATGTCGACGAGCATCGTCTTGCCGGAGCGACGCCGGGTCAGGCGCGAGACGGCGCGGGAGGCTGACGAGACGCCGGACACCTGCCGGACGAAGACCTTGACGCCGAGCCACTCGCGGCGGGGGCCCTGCTCGATGGCGAGGTCCTCGACGACGGCCTCGGCGAACCCGGCCTCGATGGCCTCTGGAGTCGTGACCCGGACGGGCCGGTCGAACAGCTCGGCCGCGACGAGCACCTCGTTGGTGCGCTGCTCGAAGCGGCGCATGTTGACCAGACCGGTCGTGATGACGGCTCCGGCGTCGATGGAGGTGACGCGCGTCATCGGCACGAAGACGCGTCGTCGCCCCGGCACCTCGACGACGAGGCCGATGACGCGGGGCTGGGGGCGGCCGGAGGGAAACATCACGACGACGTCGCGGACCCGCCCGACCTGGTCGCCGAGCGGGTCGAAGACGCTCAGGCCGGTCAGGCGCGCGACGAAGACGCGGGTGCTTCCACTCATGGGGCCAAGGCTATGGGTTCACGACGGGCGCGGACGTCCGCCACGTCGCTTGCGCATCTTGGCCCGTTCCTTGGCGGCCTTGCGGCGGGCGCGCTCCTCGGCCCGGGCCTGCTGGCGCTGGGCCTTCTCCTCGCCGCGCCCGCCGAGGTGCCAGGGCCGCCACGCCGTCGTCGTGGCGGCGGTG
>JAEXXY010000276.1 GCA_023451855.1 Actinomycetes bacterium | reverse complement strand
CCGCGACACGCAGCTCGCGCAGGGCGCGGCGGGACCGTCCGCGCAGGGCGTTGCGGGTCTCGTTGACGACGATGCGCAGCAGCCAGGGCCGGAATCCGGCACCCTCCCGGAACCCGGGCAGGGCGGCGTAGGCCTTGACGAACGCCTCCTGGACCACGTCGTCGGCCTCGTCGCCGGCGCCGGACAGGACCGCGAGGCGCTTGGCCAGCGGCGCGTGACGCTCGACGAGGACCGCGTAGCCGCCCGGGTCGCCGGCGCGCACGCGGGCCAGGGCCGCTTCCTCCTCGGCGGCATCCGCTCCGGGCTGCCCGCCGCGGTCCTCGGACCGGTCCGTCGTGCGGTCGATCGCGCTGATCCCTGCCTCCATCCGGTGCGGTCGTCGGGGGTGCGATGGCCTGGACCCGACCATCGTCGCGCCCCGACGCCTCCTCTACACCGCAGCGCGCCGGTCGGTTCGCGGCGATGGCGACGCCTGCCGGCTCGCGGGCTGCGACACCGGCCGCGACACCGGTCGCGACACCCGTGACGACACGCCGAAGGGCGTCGGTGGGCGGGCTTAGACTCATCCACGATGTCGAGCCAGCCCGCCCCGCGTAACGACCAGAACTTCGTGCACCTTCACGTGCACACGGAGTACTCGATGCTCGACGGGGCGGCCCGCATCGGCGACCTGTTCAGCGAGGCGGCGCGGATGGGGATGCCGGCCCTCGCCACCACCGACCACGGCTACACCTTCGGGGCCTACGAGTTCTGGAAGAAGGCCCAGGGCACCGGCGTCAAGCCGATCATCGGCGTCGAGGCCTACATCACGCCGGGCACCCACCGCACCGACCGCACCAAGGTCAGCTGGGGCGACGGCGGCCGCGACGACATCTCCGGCAGCGGTGCATACACGCACATGACGATGCTCGCCGAGAACAACGAGGGCATGCACAACCTCTTCCGCATGACCTCGATCGCGAGCCTGGACCAGGTGTACACGAAGTGGCCGCGCATCGACCGCGAGCTGCTCGGGGCGTACGGCAAGGGCCTCATCGTCACCACCGGCTGCCCCTCGAGCGAGATCCAGACCAAGCTGCGCTTCGGGATGTACGACGAGGCCCGTGAGGTCGCCGGAGAGCTGCGCGACATCTTCGGCAACGACAACGTCTACGTCGAGCTCATGGACCACGGCCTCGACATCGAGCGGCGCACCCAGAAGGACCTCATCCGACTGGCCCGCGACCTCAAGCTGCCGCTCGTGGCCACCAACGACCTGCACTACACCCGCGCCGAGGACGCCAAGGCGCACGCGGCCCTGCTCTGCGTCCAGTCCGGCTCGACCCTCATGGACCCCAACCGGTTCAAGTTCGACGCCGACGACTTCTACCTCAAGTCCGCGCAGGAGATGCGCCACCTGTGGCGCGAGCTGCCCGAGGCCTGTGACAACACGCTGCTCATCGCCGAGCGGTGCGAGGTCTCCTTCACCGAGGGCGAGGGGCGCTACATGCCGCGCTTCCCGGTGCCCGAGGGCGAGGACGAGACGTCGTGGTTCATCAAGGAGGTCGAGACCGGCCTGCAGCGCCGCTTCCCCGAGGGAGTGCCCGACTATGCCCGCAAGCAGGCGGCCTTCGAGGAGGACGTCATCGTCTCCAAGGGCTACCCGGGCTACTTCCTCGTCGTCGCCGACTTCATCAACTGGGCCAAGCGCAACGGCATCCGCGTCGGACCGGGCCGTGGCTCCGGTGCCGGCTCGATGTGCGCCTACGCCATGGGCATCACCGACCTCGACCCGGTGCCGCACGGCCTGATCTTCGAGCGGTTCCTCAACCCCGAGCGCATGTCGATGCCCGACTTCGACGTCGACTTCGACGAGCGCCGGCGCGGTGAGGTCATCCGCTACGTCACCGAGAAGTACGGCTCGGAGCGCGTCGCGCAGATCGTCACCTACGGCACCATCAAGGCCAAGCAGGCCGTCAAGGACGCCGCCCGCGTCATGGGCCACCCGTTCAGTGTCGGTGAGCAGCTGACCAAGGCCATGCCCCCGGACGTCATGGGCAAGGGCGTGCCGCTCGCCGAGATCTACAACCCCGAGCACAAGCGCTACAACGAGGGCGTCGACTTCCGGGCCCTGGTGCAGACCGAGACCCACTTCCAGGAGGTCGTCGACACCGCCAAGGGCCTCGAGGGCCTGAAGCGGCAGTGGGGCGTGCACGCCGCCGGCGTCATCATGAGCAGCGAGCCGCTCATCGACGTCATCCCGATCATGAAGCGGCTGCAGGACGGCCAGGTCATCACCCAGTTCGACTACCCGAGCTGCGAGTCGCTCGGCCTGGTCAAGATGGACTTCCTCGGCCTGCGCAACCTGACGATCCTCGACGACGCCATCGAGAACATCAAGGCCAACCGCGACGAGGACATCGACCTCGACGCGCTGTCCAAGGACATGACCGACGAGGCCACCTACGAGCTCCTCGGTCGCGGTGACACCCTCGGCGTCTTCCAGCTCGACGGCGGCGGCATGCGCGCGCTGCTGCGCCTCATGCAGCCGGACAACTTCGAGGACATCTCGGCCGCCCTCGCGCTCTACCGTCCCGGCCCGATGGGCGTCAACGCCCACACGAACTTCGCGCTGCGCAAGAACGGCAAGCAGGAGCTCATCCCGCTCGACCCGCAGCTCAAGGGCAAGCTCCAGCAGGAGATGATCGAGGCGCTCGACCCGATCCTCGGGATGACCTACGGCCTGGTCATCTACCAGGAGCAGGTCATGGAGATCGCCCAGAAGCTCGCCGGCTACACGCTCGGCAACGCCGACCTGCTCCGGCGCGCCATGGGCAAGAAGAAGAAGGAGGTCCTCGACGCCGAGTACGTCCCCTTCTCCGAGGGCATGAAGGCCAAGGGTTTCAACGAGGCCTCGATCGCCGCGCTCTGGGGCGTGCTGGTCCCGTTCTCCGACTACGCCTTCAACAAGGCCCACACCGCCGCGTACGGCCTCGTCTCCTACTGGACCGCCTACCTCAAGGCCAACTACCCGGCCGAGTACATGGCCGCGCTGCTCACGAGCGTGCGCGACGACAAGGACAAGTCGGCGCTGTACCTCAACGAGTGCCGGCACATGGGCATCAAGGTGCTGCCGCCCGACGTCAACGAGTCGGTCGCCAACTTCGCCGCCGTCGGCACCGACATCCGCTTCGGCCTCGCGGCCATCCGCAACGTCGGCGCCAACGTCGTCGACAAGATCGTCGAGGCCCGCGAGAAGAAGGGCGCCTTCGGCTCCTTCAAGGACTTCCTCGACAAGGTCGATGCCGTCGTGTGCAACAAGCGCACCATCGAGTCGCTCATCAAGGGTGGCGCGTTCGACTCGCTCGGCGAGAGCCGCCGCGGGCTCGTCGAGGTGCACGAGCGCTACGTCGACGCGCTGGTCGACGTCAAGAAGCAGCAGGCCATCGGCCAGGACAGCCTGTTCGCGTCCTTCGGCTTCGGCGACGGCGACGGCGAGGCATCCGGCGTCGACCCGTTCGCTGGCCTGCCGCCGGTGCCGCCGAGCGAGTGGGACAAGTCGGTGCTGCTGTCCTACGAGCGCGAGATGCTCGGCCTCTACGTGTCCGACCACCCGCTCTTCGGCATCGAGCACATCCTGTCGGCGCACGCCGACACCCCGATCGCCTCGCTGCTCGGCGAGGACGCCAAGCCCGACGGTACGCCGGTCACCGTCGCCGGCCTCATCACGAGCCTGCAGCTCAAGCGCACGAAGAAGGGCGACCTCTGGGCCATCGCGACCGTCGAGGACCTCGACGGCGCCATCGAGTGCCTCTTCTTCCCGTCGTCGTACATGACGTACTCGACGATGCTCGCCCAGGACACCGTGTGCGCCGTCAAGGGTCGCGTCAGTGCCCGCGACGACTCGATCTCGATCTTCGCCCAGGAGCTGACGATCCCCGACATCAAGGAGGGCCCGCGCGGCCCCGTCGTCGTCACCCTCCCGCTCGGGCGGGCCACCCCGGCGGTCGCCGAGAGCCTCAAGCGGGTCCTCGGCGAGCACCCCGGAGCCACCGAGGTGCAGGTCAAGCTGACCCAGCCCGGTCGTTCGGTGCTCATGTCGCTCGACGACTCGCTGCGGGTCACGGCGACCTCCGCGCTCTTCGGCGACCTCAAGGCGCTCCTCGGCCCGGCCTGTCTCGGCTGAGGCACCGGACGGCGTCGGGGAAGGGACAGGGGTGAAGGTCGCGGACCGGCGCCGGATGCGGCGCGCCCGGCTCGTCGCGCTCGGTCTGGCACCGGCGCTCGGCGACGCGTCGACGCCGGTCAGCGCCCTCGAGGTGGCCCGTCACCTCGGGGCGCTGCAGGCCCAGGACTACGGCAGCGGCGCCTGGTCGCTCGGCGTCCGGTCGGGGCTCACGCTCGAGCAGGTCGAGCAGGCGGTCCAGGACCGCGAGGTCGTGCGCACGTGGCCGATGCGCGGCACCATCCACTGGGTCCCCGCCGAGGACGCCCGCTGGATGTGCGAGCTGCTCGCCGCGCCGCGCAGCACGAGCCTCGCGACCCGGTTCGCCCAGCTCGGCCTCACCGAGGCCGACGTCGAGCGGTCCGGCGCCCTCTTCGAGGAGCACCTGCGCCAGCCGATGAGCCGGCCCGACGTCGCCGCGCTGCTCGTCGAGCACGGGATCGACCCCACCGACCAGCGCAACTACCACCTCATCGGCCACCACTGCATGAGCGGGCTCATCTGCCAGGGACCGCTCATCGGCAAGCAGCCGAGCTTCGTCCTCATCGACAGCTGGGTTCCCCACTCCCGCAAGCCCTCCCGGGAGGAGGCGCTGGCCACGATGGCCGAGCGGTACGTGCGCAGCCACGGGCCGGTCACCGAGAAGGACCTCGCGGGCTGGCTGCTCAAGCCGCTGGGTCTCACCCGCGAGGCCCTGGCCCTCGTCGACGAGCGGCTCGTGCGCGAAGAGGTGGACGGGCAGGTGTGGCTGTCGCACGCCGACGCGCCGGAGGCGTCGAATCATTTGGGGCACAGCGGAGTCCACCTGTTGCCGCAGTGGGACGAGTTCCTGCTCGGCTACAAGTCGCGCGACGTCACGCTGCCGCCTGAGCACTTCCACCGCGTCGTGCCCGGCCGCAACATGGTGTTCAAGCCGACACTCGTCGTCGACGGCGAGGTCGCCGGCACCTGGCGGCGGGCCGCCGCGGGTCGGCGCACGGTGCTCGAGGTGAGCCCGTTCGTCACCCTCGCGGCCTCGACGCGGCGCGGCCTCGAGCAGGCGGCCGCCGGGTACGAGCGCTTCCTCGGTACCGACGTCGAGGTGCGGCTCCTCGCGCCCGACACGCGCGTGGCGGGGCGGGACTGAGTGGCGCGCGGAGGCGTGCCGCCCTCGCCGCTGCCACCGCGCCACGGCGTCGACGCCCAGCGCCTCCGGATGCCGCAGTCCGGGCCGTGGCCGACGCTGCGTGACCACCTCGTCGAGCGGCTGGCCCCGGGCCTGTCGGCGCAGGAGGTCGACCGCAAGCTCGCGACCGGCGCGGTCGTCGACGCGTCAGGCACCTCGATGGGGCCCGACGCGCCGTTCGTGCCGAGATCGGTCGTGTGGACGCACCGCGACCTGCCCGACGAGGTCCCGGTGCCCTTCGACATCGAGGTGCTGCACCGCGACGAGCGGGTCGTCGTCGTCGACAAGCCGCACTTCGTCTCGACGATGCCGCGTGGCCGGCACGTCGTGCAGAGCGCCCTGGCCCGCACCCGCGTGCTCACCGGGCTGCCCCGGCTGACGCCCGCACACCGCCTCGACCGACCGACCGCCGGCGTCCTGCTGCTGACGACCGAGCAACAGTGGCGGGGCGCCTACCAGCAGGTCTTCGCGGCGGGCCTCGCGCACAAGGAGTACCTCGCGGTCGCGCCGGTGCGCGCCGACCTGCCCACCTCGTTCGTCCGGCGCACGCACCTGGTCAAGGAGCACGGCACGCACCAGGCCCACGAGGTGCCCGGGGCCGCGCCCAACGCCGAGACGACCGTCGAGCTGCTCGACGCGGTCGGCGGCGTGGGCCTCTACCGCCTGGTACCGCGCACCGGCCGCACGCACCAGCTGCGCTGCCAGCTCTCCGGGCTCGACATCCCGATCCACGGCGACCCGCTCTACCCGGTCGAGGTCGACGTCGCACCCGACGACTTCGGCTCGCCGCTGCAGCTGCTCGCCGCCGTCCTCGCCTTCCCCGACCCGGTCGACGGCACCCCTCGCCGCTTCGTCTCGCGGCGCCGTCTCGAGGCCTGGCCGGGGGAGTGGCCCACCCTCTGAGCCCGCCCGTCCCAGTCGACGTCGGGCGTTCACGAATCGGACACCTCGCTCGACGCGCGAGGGCGCCCGGGGCGGTCTAGGGTGACCCCGACCGTGCGGAGGAGCCGGTCGCCAGGGAGGAAACACATGCTGTCATCACGACCGACCGTGCGTCGGGTCGCCGGGGCCACCGCCACCGCACTCGCCGTCGGTGTCGTCCCCTTCGTCGTCGCGCCGAGCGCGTCGGCGGCCCCGACCGAGCTGTTCATCAGCGAGTACGTCGAGGGCACGAGCAACAACAAGGCCCTCGAGCTCTACAACGGCACCGGGGCGCCCGTCGACCTCGTCGCGGGCAACTACAACGTCCAGGTCTTCGCCAACGGCGGGACCACCCCCTCGACGATCAACCTGTCCGGCACCGTCGCCAACGGCGACGTCTTCGTGCTCGGCCACACCTCGGCCAACGCGGCCATCAAGGCGGCCGCCGACCAGCTGAGCGGCTCGGCGAGCTGGAACGGCAACGACGCGATCGTGCTTCGCAAGGGCTCCACGGTCCTCGACGCGTTCGGCCAGGTCGGCTTCGACCCCGGCACCGAGTGGGGCACCGGCCTCACCTCCACCATGGACAACACGCTGCGTCGCAAGGCCTCGGTCCAGGTGGGCGACACCAACGGCTCCGACGCCTTCGACCCGTCGGTGGAGTGGGACGGCTACGCGGTCGACACCGTCGACGGCCTCGGCGCCCACTCGGTCGACAGCGGTCCCGCCCCCGACGCCGCGCCGACGGTCACGGCCACGACGCCGGCCGACGGCGCGTCGGGGATCGCCCCGACCGCTCCGCTGTCGGTGACCTTCTCCGAGCCGGTCACCGCCGGCGCCGGCGCCTTCTCCCTCGTCTGCACGACCGGCGGCAGCCGCACGCTCACCGTCACCGGCGGCCCGAGCGCCTACACCCTGACCCCCACCGCGCCGCTCGCGGCCGGTGACGCCTGCACCCTGACCGTCAGCGCCGCCGCGGTCTCGGACGTCGACACCGTCGACCCGCCCGACACCATGGCCGCCGACAAGGTCGTGCGCTTCACGACGGCCGCGGCCAACCCGTGCGAGGCCCCGATCACCCCGATCTACCAGATCCAGGGCAGCGGGCCGGCCGTGACCCGCACCGGCACGGTGACCACCCGCGGCGTCGTCGTCGGCGACTACGAGGGCGCCTCGCCGAACTTGCGCGGCTTCTTCCTCCAGGACCCGACCGGCGACGGTGACGCGGCCACCTCCGACGGCATCTTCGTCTTCGAGGGCAGCAACGCCAATGCCGTCAAGCTCGGTGACCTCGTCACCGTCACCGGCACCGCCGCCGAGAACCAGGGCCAGTCGCAGATCAGCGTCGGCACCGTCACGGTGTGCGCGAGCGACCAGACCCTCGCCCCGACCGACGTCGCCTTCCCGGTCGCCGACGACACGACGCTCGAGCGCTACGAGGGCATGCTCGTGCGCGTCCCGCAGCCGATGAGCGTCACCGAGCACTTCCAGCTCGGCCGCTTCGGCCAGGTCACGCTCTCGGCCGACGGCCGCCTCGCCCAGCCGACCAACGTCGTGGCGCCCGGCGCCGCGGCGGCCGCGCTGCAGGCGCAGAACAACCTGCGCAAGATCGTCCTCGACGACGCGAGCCAGGCCCAGAACCCCGACCCGATCGTCTTCGCCCGGGGCGGGCAGCCGCTGACGGCCGCCAACACGCTGCGCGGCGGCGACACGGTGACGAGCCTGACCGGCGTGCTCAACTACACGTGGGGCGGCAACGCCTCGAGCCCGAACGCCTACCGGATCCGGCCGATCGGCGCCCTCGGTGGGCAGGCCCGCTTCGAGGCGGTCAACGAGCGTCCCGCCGCGGCACCCGCCGTCGGCGGCCAGGTGCGCGTCGTCGGCATGAACCTGCTCAACTTCTTCAACACCCTCGACACGACGGGCAACAACTGCCGTGGGGGCGTGGCCGGGGCGGTCATGGACTGCCGCGGTGCCAACACGACCACCGAGTTCGACCGCCAGTGGCACAAGACGGTCGCGGCCGTCAGCGGCACCGGCGCCGACGTCGTCGCGTTCATGGAGATGGAGAACGACGGCTACGGCACCGACAGCGCCGAGCGCTTCCTCGTCGACCGGCTCAACGAGCAGGACGGCGCGGGCACGTGGGCGTTCATCGACGCCGACGCACGCACCGGTCAGGTCGACGCCATGGGCACCGACGCCATCAAGGTCGGGATGCTCTACAAGCCGGCGGCGGTGACGCCCGTCGGCACGACGGCCGCGCTCAACACCGACGCGTTCGTCACCGGAGGCGACAGTGGGCCGCGCAACCGGCCGTCGCTGGCGCAGGCGTTCCGCGACAACACGACCGGTGGCGTCTTCGTCGCCGTCGCGAACCACCTGAAGTCCAAGGGCTCCGCGTGCGGCAGCCCCGACACCGGCGACGGCCAGGGCAACTGCGCCGTCGTGCGCACCAAGGCGGCCCAGCTGCTGTCCGACTGGCTCGCCACCGACCCGACCCGCACCGGCGACGACGACGTGCTGCTCCTCGGCGACATGAACTCCTACGCCAAGGAGGACCCGATCGCGATGTTCGAGAGCAAGGGGTTCACCAACCTCATCGCGGCCCGCAACGGCGCCGAGGCGTACTCCTACGTCTTCGACGGCCAGTGGGGCTACCTCGACCACGCACTCGGCTCGGCCTCGCTGTCGCGCCAGGTCACCGGCGTCGCCGACTGGCACGTCAACGCCGACGAGCCGTCGGTGCTCGACTACAACACCGAGTTCAAGTCGGCGAACCAGGTCGCGAGCCTCTACAGCCCCGACCAGTTCCGCATCTCCGACCACGACCCGGTCGTCGTCGGCCTCGACCTTTCCAACGCGGCCCCGGTCGTGACGTCGGTGACGGGCCCGTCGGACGCCACGTCGGTCGGCGCCTCCGTGCCGGTCTCGGCCTCGTTCACCGACGCCGACGCGCTCGACACCCACGCGGCCACCATCGCGTGGGGTGACAGCTCGACGACGGCCGGCACGGTCAGCGGCGGCAGCGTCTCCGGCGACCACGTCTACGCCGCCGCCGGCGTCTACACCGTCACGGTCACCGTCCGCGACGAGTGGGGTCACAGCGGCAGCGGCACGACGACCGTCGTCGTCTACGACCGCGCGGCTGGGTTCCTCACGGGCGGGGGCTGGTTCACCTCGCCCAAGGGCGCTGTCGCCGGCGACCCGTCGGCCACGGGCAAGGCGCAGTTCCAGGTGTCTGCGCAGTACGCGTCGGGCGCGAGCCGGCCGGCCGGGTCGTTCACCCTGGCGACGCCGGGACTGACGCTCGCCTCGACGGGCCTCGACTGGCTCGTCGTCACCGGTGACACCGCCCGCCTCGCGGGTCCGGCCACCGTCGGCGGCGCGTCGGGCTACCGCTTCGAGGTGACGGCCACCGACGCCGCCACCGACACGCTGCGCGTCGTCGTGCGCGACGCGTCCGGTGCGGTCGTCTACGACGGCGGCACGCAGCGCGTCCAGGGCCAGGTCAAGATCCACTGAGCGGCCGCTGAGGGATCGAGACCCGACACGAGCGCCCCGGAGCCCACGGCTCCGGGGCGCTCGCGCGTGCGCCCGTAGACTGCGCGGAATGCAGCACCCTCCGCTCGCCCGGCGAGACCCGGTGGTCCGCGTCCACCACGGCGACACCTTCGAGGACCCCTACGCCTGGATGGCCGACCGCGACGGCCCCGACCTGCGCGAGCTGCTCGTCGCCGAGAACGCGTGGGCCACCGAGCGCACCGAGCACCTGGGGCCGCTCGCCGACCAGGTGTTCGAGGAGTTCCGCTCCCGCATCGAGGAGACCGACCTCTCGGTCCCGGTGCGCCACGACCGGTGGTGGTACTACTCGCGCACCATCGAGGGGGAGCAGTACGCCGTCGACGCCCGCGTCCTCGTGGCCGACCACCCGCAGCGACCGGCCCTCGACCACGGTGCGCCGCCGGTGGGGGAGCAGGTGCTCCTCGACGGCAACGCCGAGGCGCAGGGTCACGAGTTCTACGGCGTCGGTGCGAGCGAGGTGTCACCCGCGGGCGACCTGCTCGCGTGGGCCGTCGACCTCGCGGGTGACGAGCGCTACGACGTGCGGGTGCGGCGCATCGAGGACGGCGAGCTGCTCGACGAGGCCGTCCACGACACCGGTGGCTCGCTCGCGTGGTCGCTCGACGGCCGCTACCTCTTCTACACGCGCGTCGACGACGCGTGGCGCCCGCACCAGGTGTGGCGCCACGAGGTCGGTACCGACGCCGCGGGCGACGTCCTCGTGCACGAGGAGACCGACGAGCGCTTCTACATCGGCGTGGGCGCCTCGCGCGACGACCGGTGGGTCATCATCGCGATCGGCTCCAAGACGACGAGCGAGTTCCGGATCCTCGACGCCGCGACCCCGCTCGAGACGCCGCGCGTCGTCGCCGAGCGGCGCCAGGGCGTCGAGTACGACATCGAGCCGTGGGGCGACCAGCTGCTCGTCGTGCACAACGCCAGACGCGTCAACTTCGAGCTCGCGCTCGCACCCGTCACGTGCGCCTCGGCCGACGAGTGGGTGCCGCTCGACCTGACCACCGAAGACGAGTACGTCACGGGCGCAGAGGGTTTCGATGACTTCCTCGCCGTGTCACTGCGACGGGAGGGTGGCACCGGCGTGCGCGTCGTGCTCCGCGACCCCGACGCACCCAACGGCCTGGGGGAGGCCCACGACATCGCGGTCGGTGAGCCCATCGGCACGCTCGTCGTCGGGGCCAACCCGGAGTCGGCCACGCCGACACTCCAGGTCGTGCACGAGTCGCTCGTCACGCCGCGCACCGTCGAGGACTACGACGTGCGCACGCGCCGGTTCACGCTGCTCAAGCAGCAGCACGTGCGCGGCGACGTCGACCTCACGCGCTACCGGCAGCGTCGGGAGTGGGCCACCGCCCCCGACGGCACGCGGGTGCCGATCTCCGTCGTGCACCGCCACGACGTCGCGGCCGACGGCACGGCCCCCGGGCTGCTCCACGCCTACGGCGCGTACGGCATCCCGAGCGACCCGTGGTTCTCGGTGCTGCGGCTGTCGCTGCTCGACCGCGGCTGGGTCTTCGCCGTCGCGCACGTCCGCGGCGGCTCGGAGATGGGGCGGTCCTGGTACGACGACGGCAAGCTCGAGGCGAAGCCGAACACGTTCACCGACTTCGTCGCGTGCGCCGACCACCTCGTGGAGTCGAGGATCGTGGCGCCCGACCGTCTTGCCGCAGAGGGCGGCTCGGCCGGGGGACTGCTCATGGGTGCGGTCGTCAACCAGGCACCCGAGCGCTTCCGGTTCGTCCACGCCCAGGTGCCGTTCGTCGACGCGCTGACCACCGTCCTCGACCCGAGCCTGCCGCTGACCGTCGTCGAGTGGGAGGAGTGGGGCAACCCGATCGAGGACCCCGACGCCTACGCGCTCATGAAGGGCTACACGCCGTACGAGAACGTGCGCCCGGGCGCACACCCGAGCCTGCTCGTCACGACGAGCCTCAACGACACCCGCGTGTACGTCACCGAGCCGGCCAAGTGGGTCGCGGCCATCCGGCACGCCGACACCCAGCTGCCCGCCGGCACGCCGGTCCCTCAGGTCCTCTTCCGCACCGAGATGGTAGCCGGCCACGGCGGCCGCTCCGGCCGCTACGACACGTGGCGACAGTGGGCCTGGGAGACGGCCGTGCTCATCGACCAGACGTCCTGAGCACGGCCGCCGGAGGAGCCGGCGGTCACGAACCCCAGATGGCGGTGACCCACTCGGGGTGGTCGATGAACGGGTTCCGGTTGTGCTGCCACGTGTCGAAGATGACCTGGTTGCGGCGCTTCTCGAAGGCGTCGGGCGGGTCCTGCAGGTTCCACTGCTTGAGGACCGAGAGGCGTCCGATGGCCGGGGCGGTGCCGTTGCCGACCGTGTCGTTCGGCTCGAGGTCGGCGAAGCCGTCGCCGCCGTCCCAGCGCACCGCCATGTAGAGGATCATCCGGGCGACGTCGCCCTTGACGGCGTCGCGCGGCTGGAACGAGTCGCCGTCGCTCAGGCAGCCGGTGCACTGGGCCACCGGCGAGCCGCCGTTGTCGAAGTCGAGGTTGCCGCGGGTGCTGTTGACCGTGACGTCCTCCGGGCGCAGGTGGTGCACGTCGGTGCCGGGGCCGTTGACGGTGCCGAAGTCGCCGTGGCTCTTGGCCCACACGTGCTCGCGGTTCCACTGGTCGACGCCACCACCGTTGTCGGACTTGGCGATCGAGCGGCCCGAGTAGACCTCGATGACGTTGTTCGTGTTGTTCGGGTCCTGGTCGGTGTCCTTGAGCGCCGTCCACACCTGGTCGTAGGTCAGGGTCGTGACGCCGCTCGAGATGATCCGGTGCAGCTCGGTGTGCAGTGCCGAGCCGGACTTGCCGATCGCCGACGCGTAGTACGTCGAGTCGTAGGGGCCGGTGGTGCCGGTGGGGCTGGGGGAGGTGGTCGTGCTCGTCGCGGTCGTCGTCGGGCTGGTCGTCGACGAGCCGCTGAAGGCGAACGCCGTCGTGCCCGTCATGCCCGGGTGAGAGAAGTACGCCGTCAGGGTGCCGGTGACGTCGATCTGCCTCCCCATGAGCGAGGGGTTGCTCTGCAGGCCCCACTGCGCGCGGGACGCCGACGGGATCTGCACGTAGAGCATCCGGCTCGTGCCGGTCTCCGAGGCGGTGTCGGCGATGGCGAGCGCGTAGTCGTTGGGGAAGCCGGACCGGACGACCGTGCTCGTCGCGGTCGGCTGGCCGACGACGTAGCCGCGCACGGTCGCCGAGCGGCCGTCCTGCGTCGAGACGGCCTGCGACACGGTGAGCGGTGCGGCGGCCGCGAGACCGGCCGGCGGGGGCGCCGTGAGGGCGCGGGG
>JAEXXY010000263.1 GCA_023451855.1 Actinomycetes bacterium | reverse complement strand
CGGGTGCCGCGGCCGGTGCGGCCTCGCGTCGCCCCAAGGGGCGCAAGACCGTCCCGACCACCCTCGTCGTCACGGAGGGGCCGCTCACCGGCACCTCGCTGCCCCTGCGCAGCAGCGGCATCCTCATCGGCCGCAACCCGGAGTGCGCGCTCGTCCTCGACGACGACTACGCGTCGGGCCGGCACTGCCGGATCTACCCCGACCCGGGCCGTGACGGCTGGCTCGTCGAGGACCTCGGCTCGACCAACGGCACCTTCATCGGCCGCGACAAGCTGACCGGCTCGCGTCCGGTCGAGGTGGGCACGACGCTGCGCATCGGCAAGACGGTCCTCGAGCTGCGGGGCTGACCGGATGGCCATCGCCCTGCGCTACGCCGCGCGCTCCGACCTCGGTCTGGGACCCAAGTCCCGGAACGAGGACTCCGGCTACGCCGGCCCCAACCTCCTCGTGCTCGCCGACGGCATGGGCGGCCACGCCGCCGGCGACGTCGCCAGCTCGATGATCGTCGGCGAGCTGGCGCCCCTCGACGAGGAGGACGTCACCGCCGACCAGGCCGTGCCCCTGCTCGAGGAGGCGCTGCACTCGGCCAACGCCAAGCTGACCCGCGCGATGCGCGAGAACGCCGACCTCGCCGGCATGGGCAGCACGACGATCGTCATGCTCCGCACCGGCAACAAGCTGGCCATGGCGCACATCGGCGACTCCCGCGCGTTCATGCTCCGCGGCGACACCTTCTCGCAGATCACGAAGGACCACTCCTTCGTCCAGCAGCTCATCGACGAGGGCCGGATCTCCCGCGAGGAGGCCGGCACCCACCCGCAGCGCTCCGTCGTCACGCGCGTCATGACGGGCCAGCCCGACGACGAGCCGGACACCTCGCTGCGCGAGGCGAAGATCGGCGACCGCTTCCTGCTGTGCTCCGACGGCCTGTCCGACTTCGTCGGCGCCGACGTCATCGAGGAGATCCTCCGCGAGGCCCGAACGCCCGACGACGCCGCCGACCGCTGCATCGAGGTGGCGCTCAAGGCGAGCACCCGCGACAACGTCACGGTCATCGTCGCCGAGGTCGTCGACGCCGACGGTGACGACCTGCCGGTCACCGTGCCGCAGGTCGTCGGCGCGGCGGCCAAGCGCCTGCCGAACCGCACCCGCGCCATCCCGACCTCGCCGGCCGAGAAGGCCGCGGCGCTCTCGCGTGCCGCCACGGGCCGCGACAAGGCCACCGACGACGACGAGTCACACGTCGAGCTCGCAGAGGGTACGACCCGCTCGCGGCGGGCGAAGGTGGCCCGCCGGACCATCGGCGTCGTCGTCGTCGCGGCCATCCTCGGCGCCGGCGGGTACGCGGCGTACGCGTGGTCGCAGAGGCAGTTCTACGTCGCGGCCAGCAACGGGCACGTCGCGATCTTCCGCGGCGTCTCGGCCGACCTCGGCCCGGTCGCCCTGTCCCGCGTCGAGACCGAGTCGGAGGTTCGCGTCAGCGACCTGCCCGCCGACGTCCAGGGCTCGGTCGACAACACGATCCCGGCCCGCGACCTCGCCGACGCCGAGGGCAAGGTCGACCGCCTCCGCGGCGAGGCGATGCGCTGCCAGCACCTCGCCATCACCGGCACGCCGTGCGGCACCACCCCACAGCCGACACCGACGCCCACGCCGAGCACGCCCACACCGACGACGCCGACCCCGGCCACCCCGGCGCCCACCCCGCCGCGCGCATCCACGCCGGCACCGCGTCCGTCCACGACTGCGAAGGCGGCCGCGCTGCCTGCCCTGCCCTCGACGGGCTCCTCGACGGGCGCATCGACGGTCGCATCGACGGTCGCATCGAAGCAGTCCCTGACGCTCTCCGTGTCGCTCTCCGTGACGCCCTTCGCGGCGGTGACCACGGGGGTGCCGGCATGACGACGACCGTCGAGCCCCTGACGCCCCGCACGCGCCGCAACGCCGAGCTGGGGCTGCTGATCCTCGCCATCGGCATCGTCCTGCTCGCGTGGGTCACCACCGACCTCAACCGCAACGGCACGGTGCCGGCGAACATCATCCCGGTGGCCGGCGGCTTCACGTTGCTCATGCTGGCCGTGCACCTCGTGCTCCGCTGGAAGGCCGCCTACGCCGACCCGGTGCTGCTGCCGATCGCCACGGTCCTCAACGGCCTCGGCCTCGTCATGATCCACCGCCTCGACCTCGCCAGCGGCAAGCTCGGCACCGACGGCGACGCCTACCGCCAGATCATCTGGACGACGTTCGCCGTCGTCCTGGCCGTCGCCGTCATCGTCGCGCTGCGCGACCACCGCCTGCTGCGCCGGTACACCTACGTGTCGATGGCGGCCGGTCTGGTGCTGCTCCTGGCGCCTCTGGTGCCGGGCCTCGGCCGGTCGATCAACGGCTCGCAGATCTGGATCTCCATCGGCCCGATGAACTTCCAGCCGGGCGAGTTCGCCAAGATCGCGTTCGCGGTCTTCTTCGCCGGCTACCTCGTGCAGACGCGCGACGTCCTGTCGCTCGCCGGCAAGAAGGTCCTGGGGTTCACCTTCCCGCGCGGCCGTGACCTCGGCCCGATCGTCGTGGCGTGGGTGATGTGCCTGCTCATCCTCGTCTTCCAGAGCGACCTCGGCACGGCGCTGCTCTTCTTCGGCCTCTTCGTCGCCATGCTCTACGTCGCCACCGAGCGCACGTCGTGGATCGTCATCGGCCTGCTCCTGTTCGCGGCGGCCGTCGCGTTCGCCCTGTCTGCGTTCTCCCACTTCACCAAGCGCGTCGACCTCTGGTTGGACCCGTTCTCCCAACAGAGCCTTGATGTCTCCAACCAGCTGGCCAACGGCCTGTGGGGGATGGCCGCCGGCGGCCTGACGGGTACCGGGCTCGGCGCGGGCCGGCCCTGGCTCACCTCGTTCGCCGAGAGCGACTTCATCTTCCCCAGCCTCGGCGAGGAGCTCGGCCTCTTCGGAACGCTCGGGATCCTCGTGCTCTACGTGCTCTACTGCGAGCGCGGCGTCCGCACGGCCCTCGGGGTGCGCGACGGCTTCGGCAAGCTGCTGGCCGTCGGCCTCGCCTTCTCGGTCGCCTTCCAGGTGTTCATCGTCATCGGCGGCGTCACCCGCGTCATCCCCCTGACCGGCCTGACGACACCGTTCATGTCCCTCGGTGGCTCCTCGCTGCTCGCGAACTGGGTCATCACCGCGCTGCTGCTGCGCATCTCCGACCAGGCCCGCCGCCCGATGCCGGAGATCCCGGTCGGCGTCGCCGTCGACGACCCCGCCCCGGCCGAGGTCACCCAGGTGGTGAGGATGCCGTGAACACCCCGATCCGACGCCTCTCGCTGCTCATGGCGGCGCTCTTCACCGCGCTGCTCGTGTCGGCGACCGTCATCCAGTTCGTCCAGGCCAAGTCGCTCGGCTCGATGGCGGCCAACAAGCGGACGCTGCTCGACACCTACTCGCGCGAGCGGGGCTCGATCATCGTCGGCGGGCAGGCCGTCGCGAAGTCGATCCCGGTCGACGACCAGTACAAGTTCCTGCGCCAGTACCCGCAGGGCGAGCTGTACTCGCAGGTCACCGGGTTCTACAGCTACGTCGTCGGGGCGCCGTACGGCCTCGAGCACGCCGCCGACGACCTCCTGACCGGTGACTCCGACACACTCTTCGTCCGACGCGTCACCGACCTCATCACCGGCCACAAGACCGCCGGGGCGACGCTCGAGCTGACCATCGACCCCAAGGCGCAGAAGGCCGCCGACGACGCGCTCGGCAAGAGCAAGGGCGCCGTCGTCGCGCTCGACCCGAAGACCGGCGCGATCCTGGCGATGGTGAGCCACCCGCAGTACGACCCGAACCCGCTCTCGAGCCACGACCTCGCCAAGGCCTCGAAGGCCTGGCAGAAGCTCGCCGGCGACCCCGACAAGGCCTACGTCAACCGGGCGCTGAGCAGCCTGTACCCGCCGGGCTCGACGTTCAAGGTGGTCACGGCGGCCGCGGCCCTCGAGAACGGCGTCGTCACCGACGAGAACTCCAAGGTGCCGGGCCCGGCCGAGCTCGACCTGCCGCTCACGAGCACGAACCTGCCGAACGAGACCGGCCAGCCGTGCGGGCCGAACAACCAGACGACGCTCATCCACGCGCTCGAGATCTCGTGCAACACCGCCTTCGGCTCGCTCGGGCTCGACCTCGGTGGCGAGAAGCTGCGCGCCCAGGCGGCGAAGTTCGGCTTCGGCGACTCCCTCCAGGTGCCGCTGCGTGCCGCCACGAGCTCGGTCCCGGCCGACATGAACGCACCGCAGTCGGCGCAGGCCGCCATCGGCCAGTACGACGTCAAGACGACGCCGCTGCAGATGGCCATGGTCGCCGCCGGCATCGCGAACCAGGGCCGCGTCATGACGCCCTACATCATCGACTCGGTCCGCAGCGCCAACCTCGACGTCATCTCCTCGACGCCCGACCCGACCGAGCTGTCGCAGGCCGTCTCGGAGCAGACCGCCTCGACCCTGACGAAGATGATGGTCTCCGTCGTCGACAACGGCAGCGGCGCGCGAGCGCAGATCGACGGCGTCAAGGTGGCCGGCAAGACCGGTACCGCCCAGCACGAGAAGGGCAAGCCGCCGCACGCCTGGTTCATCAGCTTCGCCCCGGCCGAGGACCCGAAGGTCGCCGTTGCGGTCGTCGTCGAGGACGGCGGTGTCACCGGCAGCGAGGTCGGTGGCGGACGCGTCGCGGCGCCGATCGCCCGGGACGTCATGGAGGCGGTGCTCGGCCGATGAGCCTCGTCGAGCCCGGCACGACGCTCGGGCAGCGCTACACCCTCGACACGAGCATCGCGTCGGGCGGGATGGGCGACGTCTGGGAGGCCACCGACACCGTCCTCGAACGTCCGGTCGCGGTCAAGGTGCTGCGTCCGGCCGACCCCGACGACACGACGTTCATCGACCGGTTCCGCGACGAGGCGCGCGGCAGCGCCGGCCTGCACCACCCGAACATCGCCGCCGTGTACGACTACGGCGAGGAGGACGACGTCGCCTACATCGTCATGGAGCTCGTGCCGGGGCGCACCCTCGGCACGCTGATCCGCGAGAGCGACGGCGGGATGGCGCCCGACGAGGTCCGGTCGATCCTGGGCCAGGCGGCCCTTGCCTTGTCGGCGGCGCACGAGGCCGGCGTCGTGCACCGCGACGTCAAGCCCGCCAACATCATCGTCACCGGCGAGGGGCAGGCCAAGCTCACCGACTTCGGCATCGCCCGCATCGGTGACGGCTCGGGGCACACCCGCGCCGGCGAGGTCCTCGGCACCCCCGACTACATCAGCCCCGAGCAGGCGCTCGGCGAGCCCGCGACGGCGGCGAGCGACATCTACTCCCTCGGCGTCGTGGCCCACGAGATGCTGACCGGCGTCAAGCCGTTCGACATGGGGACGCCGGTGGCCACGGCCCTCGCGCAGGTCAACGACCCGCCACCGCCGCTGCCCGACTCCGTGCCGCAGGACCTCCGCGACATCGTCGAAGCCTGCCTGGCCAAGACCGCCGCCGACCGTCCGCACGCCGTGAGCGAGGTGGCCGCGGCCGTCGGCATGCCGCTCGGCGCCCTCCCGGGCGTCACGCCGGCACCGCTCGGCGCGAGCGACGCCACGACGC
>JAEXXY010000248.1 GCA_023451855.1 Actinomycetes bacterium | reverse complement strand
GGCGATGCGTGAGGTGGGGCGTCCCTCGCAAGGCTAGCCACGGGAGCCCGGGCCGTCAGGCGGTGGTCGCGGACTGTGCGACGCTGTCCGCATGGTGGTTGCCCCCGAGGTCGTCGACGCCGTGCGCGGGGCCCGTCGGCTCGCCGTCGTGACCGGCGCGGGCATGTCGGCCGAGAGCGGCGTGCCGACCTTCCGCGACGCCCAGACCGGCCTCTGGGAGCAGTACGAGGCCGAGGACCTGGCCACCGTCGAGGCATGGGAACGCGACCCGGCGTTCGTGTGGGCCTGGTACCTGTGGCGCTTCGAGCGGGTGCGGCACGTCGAGCCGAACGCCGGTCACCGGGCTGTCGCGGCGCTCGCCGGCGTGCCCGGCGTCGAGGCCGTCACCGTCGTGACGCAGAACGTCGACGACCTGCACGAGCGCGGCGGCAGCGGCGACGTCGTGCACCTGCACGGGGCGCTGTCGAGGTTCCGCTGCGCGTCGTGCGGCACACCGTTCGACACGCCGGTTGCCTTGCCGCACATCGAGACCGAGCGCATCGACCCGCCGAGGTGCGACGCCTGCGGCGGGCTCGTGCGCCCGGGCGTCGTGTGGTTCGGCGAGATGCTGCCGCAGGACGCGTGGGAGCGTGGGCTCGCAGCGGTCGAGGCCGCCGACGTCGTGCTCGTCGTCGGCACGTCGGGCATCGTGCACCCGGCTGCAGGCCTGCCCGTGGTCGCCCGCGGCGCCGGTGCGGTCGTCGTCGAGGTCAACCCGCGCGACACCGACGTGTCGGACGTCGCGCACCATCGCGTCCGCGAGACCGCGGCCGTCGCGCTGCCGGCCCTCGTCGAAGCGCTGCTGCGCGGCTAGCCCGACGCGCTCCGGCCATGGTCTCGTGGACGGCGTTGCGGCTCAGGCGAAGAGCTCCTCGAGGCAGGCCCGGAACATCGTCGTGTGCGCCTCGACGTCGGCCGCCGTCGTGTCAGGGCACATCAGGGCCATGTTGTGGAACGGGGTCAGGAGGATGCCGCGGTTGAGGGCGTAGAGGTGCAGGTACTGCTGGAGCTCGAAGTCGTCGGAGTCGTGCGCCTCCTGGCCGTTGCGCGACGGGTGCCTCGAGAAGTTGTACTCGGCCCGCGCGCCGAGGCGCGTCACGTGCCAGTCGGCGCCGACGGCGTCGATGCCCGCCTGCACGCCGTCGGCCCACGCGTCGGCGAGCGGCACCATGTGCCCGAAGGCCGCCGGCGTCATGACCTGCTCGAGGGTCGCCTTCATCGCGGCCATCGAGAGCCCGTTGCCGGCGAGCGTGCCGCCGATGCCGCCCACGTCGATGTCCTCGAGGTCGACGGAGCGGGCGATGCGGTCGGCGACGTCCTGGGTGAAACCGAAGGTGCCGCACGGGATCCCGCCACCGATCGACTTGCCGATGACGAGCAGGTCGGGCTGGAGGCCGTGCGCCCCGGTGTAGCCGCCGGGGCCGGCGCAGATCGTGTGGGTCTCGTCGTTGATGAGCAGCGCGCCGTACTTCGTCGCGAGCTCGCGCACGCCGGCGTTGTAGCCGTCGTCGGGCAGCACGATGCCGATGTTCGTCAGCGCCGGCTCGACGAGGATCGCCGCGACGTCGCCGTGCGAGAGGGCCTTCTCGAGGGCGTCGAGGTCGTTGAACTCGACGACGCGTGTGGTCTCCGCGGTGTCGACCGGGGCGCCGATGTTGTGCCGGCGGTCGACGGTGGTGCCGCCCTCGCCGATCGTGGCGAAGGCCTCGTCGACCGACCCGTGGTAGCAGTAGTTGTGCACGACGACCTTCGACCGGCCGGTCAGGTGGCGCGCGTAGCGGATGGCGTGCCGGTTGGCGTCGGTGGCTGTCAGGGTGAACTGCCAGTACGGCAGCCCGAAGCGGTCGGCCAGGTTGCCCGAGACGGCGATGGCGTCCTCGGTCGGCAGCATCGTCGTGATGCCACGCCGGAGCTGGCGGGTCACGGCCTCGACGGTCGGAGCCGGCGAGTGGCCCATCATCGCGCCGGTGTCGCCGAGGCACAGGTCGACGTGGTCGATCCCGTCGACGCACGTGAAGTGGGCGCCCGCCGCGTGGTCGACGAAGACCGGGTGGTCGCCGGGCCACTTGACCATCCAGCTCATCGGGACGCCGCCGGGCATGTGGGCCCGGGCCCGCTCGGCCAGCTCGCGCGAGCGGGGGCGCGCAGCGGTGAACGCCTTGCGCTCGCGCGCGTGCAGGTCGGCGAGGCGGGCGCGGTCGACGGTGCTCATGACGGCATGATGCCGTGCCGCGCGATTCTGCGGAAGGGGTGGTCAGGATCGTGGATGCCTACGGAATCCGTAGGTGATGGAACCTGATTCCAATGAGATGGGCCCTTGCGAGGGGTTGCGCGAACAGGTCGCCGTGGCATGATCCCGGCATGCTACCGAGCGGTTACCGGGGCCTGAGCCTGTGGCACGACACGTGCGACGACGACTTCACCCCGCGCCCGTCCCTACCCGGCGACGTCGATGTCGACGTCGCCGTCGTCGGGGCCGGCTACACGGGACTGTGGACGGCCTACCACCTCGTGCGGGCCGACCCGTCGCTGCGCGTCGCGGTGCTCGAGAAGGAGGTCGCGGGCTTCGGGGCGTCGGGCCGCAACGGCGGCTGGTGCTCGGCCCTCTTCCCGGCCTCCCTGCACCGGATGGCCACCGAGCGCGGCCGCGACGCCGCCGTGCGGATGCAGCGCCGGATGTACGACACCGTCGCCGAGGTGGGCCGGATCGCCGCCGCGGAGGACATCGACTGCCACTTCGAGCAGGGCGGCTACGTGTCGGTGGCCCGCAACCCCGCGCAGCTCGAACGCGTTCGCGCCGAGGTGGCCGAGAGCCGCGAGTGGGGCTTCGGGGAGGAGGACCTGCGCCTGCTCGACGTGCAGGAGGTGTCCGACCACGTCCGCGTCGGCGACGCGCTCGGCGGCGCCTGGACCCCGCACTGCGCAGCGC
>JAEXXY010000191.1 GCA_023451855.1 Actinomycetes bacterium | reverse complement strand
GTGCAGGCCCGCGTGCCCCGACGCGTCAGCCGCCTCGGCGTGCCAGGGTGCCACCGGCTTCGGCTCGCGCTCGGCGAACGCCTCGAGCAGCGTCTGCGTGATCGGGCCCATGCCGGTGGTCGCGTTGGCGGTGACGACTGCGCCGTCGCCGGAGTCGAGGCGCACGCGCAGGCCGGCGAGGAAGCCCGGCATGGAGCCGCCGTGGCCGGCGTAGCGCACGCCGTCGAGGTTCCACACCTGCCAGCCGAGGCCGTGCGCCACGGTCCAGGCCTGGCCGGGCAGGTCGTTCACGGTACGCGGCTCGCACATCTCCGCGAGGGTGTCGCGCGAGAGCACCTCACCGGTGTCGCCACCGAGGAAGGCCGCCCAGCGCGCGAGGTCGGTCGTCGTCGACCAGAGCTGGCCGGCCGGCGCCATCGCGCCGGCGTCGTGCTCCGGCTCGGGCAGCACGACGTCGGCGAACGGATGGACGGCCAGCCCCTGCGCGGCCTTGCCGGTGGGGCGGGTGGTCGTGCGGTTCATGCCGAGCGGCTCGAGCAGGTCGCGGCGCACGACGTCGAACCACGGGGCGCCGTGGGCGCGCGCCAGGAGCTCTCCGAGGGCCGCGTAGCCGACGTTCGTGTAGTGGAAGCGGCGGCCCTCCGCGAACCGCTGGCCGACGGGCGAGGCGACGAGCTCGTCCCACGAGCCACCGGGGGTTCGCTCCCACCACGGGCCGTTCGTCTCCGCCTGCAGGCCGGCGCCGTGCGAGAGCAGCTGGGCGATCGTCACGTGCCCGAACGACGTGCCCGGCACGTGCCGCTCGAACGGGTCCTCGAGGCCGAGACGACCGGCGTCGCGCAGTCGCAGCACCGCCACCGCGACGAAGGTCTTGGTGATCGAGCCCATCCGGTACTGGGTGTCGGCGTCGGCGGCCGCACCGTCGCTGCGGCCGTCGAGCGTGCCGACGGCGTCGGACCACACGAGGTCCCCATCGCGGACGACGCCGGCAGCCACGGACGGCAGACGGTGCGTGCGCTGCTCGGTCGCGAGCAGGTGGGTCAGGTGGCGGGCGGTCGCGGCGTCGGGGCGGTACGGGCTCACCCGCCCGAGCCTAGGGGCGGCGGTCCGGCCCCGCCGCCTGGCCCGGGTGGGCCGGAGCGCGATGCGTGCGGGTCGCCCGACGCGTCTGGCGTGGCGCAGGCCACCCCGGCAGGATGGGACGGCGGCCCCACGGCCGCGACGCATCGGATATCTTGATGTCAAGATTTCTTGCCGGTGGACCGTGGCGTCCTGTCGCCGCGGCCGGCCCGTCGGGACCGGACGACTCGTCCGAACCGTCCGGTCAGTCCGATCAGGCCGCCGGCACGACCAGAGCACACCGAACGGAGCACCCGCGTTGGACTCGACCATCATCTACACGCACACCGACGAGGCCCCCGCGCTGGCGACGGCCTCGCTGCTGCCCATCGTCTCGGCCTTCGCCAAGCAGGCCGGTGTCGACGTCGAGACGCGCGACATCTCCCTGTCGGGCCGCATCCTCGCCGCCTTCCCCGAGGTCCTGACGCCCGAGCAGGCCGCCACCGGCGTCGGGCACGACGCGCTCGCCGAGCTCGGCGAGCTGGCGCAGCGCCCCGAGGCCAACATCGTCAAGCTGCCGAACATCTCGGCGTCGATCCCGCAGCTCAAGGCCGCGATCGCCGAGCTGCAGGCGCAGGGCTACGCCCTGCCCGACTACCCCGACAACCCGAGCACCGATGCCGAGAAGTCGGCCCGCGCGGCGTACGACAAGGTCAAGGGATCGGCCGTCAACCCCGTTCTGCGCGAGGGAAACTCGGACCGCCGGGCTCCCGCGTCGGTCAAGAACTACGCCCGCAAGCACCCGCACTCGATGGGCGCGTGGAGCCCCGATTCGAAGACGAACGTCGCGACGATGGACGCCGACGACTTCCGCCACAACGAGAAGTCGGTCCTCATCGAGGGTGACGGCACGATCCGCATCGAGCACGTCGCCGCCGACGGCACGGTCACGGTCCTCAAGCCCGACTTCCCCGTGCTGGCCGGCGAGGTCGTCGACGCCACCTACATGGACGTCGCCGCCCTCGAGCGGTTCCTCGCGGCCCAGGTCGCGCGCGCCAAGGAGGAGGACGTCCTCTTCTCGGTGCACCTCAAGGCCACGATGATGAAGGTCTCGGACCCGATCATCTTCGGCCACGTCATCCGCGCCTTCTTCCCGGCGCTCTTCTCCGAGCACGCCGCCGAGCTGACCGCCGCCGGCGCGTCGCCGAACGACGGACTCGGCGCGATGCTCAAGGCGATCGAGTCGCTGCCGGCCGAGCAGCGCGCCGCCGTCGAGGACGCCGTCAAGGCCGGCCTGGCCGACGGCCCGGCGCTCGCGATGGTCGACAGCAACCGCGGCATCACCAACCTGCACGTGCCGAGCGACGTCATCGTCGACGCGTCGATGCCGGCGATGATCCGCACCTCCGGCCACATGTGGAACGCCGCGGGCGAGGAGCAGGACACGCTCGCGGTGCTGCCCGACAGCTCGTACGCGCCGATCTACCAGGTCGTCCTCGACGACTGCCGCGCCCACGGCGCCTTCGACCCGGCCACGATGGGCTCGGTGCCCAACGTCGGCCTCATGGCGCAGAAGGCCGAGGAGTACGGCAGCCACGACAAGACGTTCGAGATCGCCGAGGCCGGCACCGTGCGCGTCGTCGACGGCTCCGGCGCGACGCTCCTGGAACACAGCGTCTCGGCCGGCGACATCTGGCGCGCCTGCCAGACCAAGGACGTGCCGATCCGCGACTGGGTCAAGCTCGCCGTCAACCGGGCCCGCGCCACCGGCACGCCGGCCGTGTTCTGGCTCGACGCCGACCGCGCGCACGACGCCAACCTCATCACCAAGGTCAAGGAGTACCTCGGGGAGCACGACACCGAGGGCCTGACCATCGAGATCCTCGCGCCGGCCGAGGCCATCGCGTACTCGCTCGAGCGCATCCGCAAGGGCGAGGACACCATCTCGGTCACCGGCAACGTCCTGCGCGACTACCTCACCGACCTCTTCCCGATCCTCGAGCTCGGCACGTCGGCCAAGATGCTCTCGATCGTCCCGCTCATCAACGGCGGTGGCCTCTTCGAGACCGGCGCCGGCGGGTCGGCTCCGAAGCACGTGCAGCAGCTCGTCCAGGAGAACTACCTGCGCTGGGACAGCCTCGGTGAGTTCCTCGCCCTCGCCGTCAGCCTCGAGCACCACGCCGAGGTCACCGGCAACGCCCGCGCCAAGGTGCTCGGTGAGACGCTCGACCGCGCCACCGGCCGGCTCCTCGACGAGAACAAGTCGCCGGCACGCAAGGTCGGCCAGATCGACAACCGCGGCAGCCACTTCTACCTGGCCCTCTACTGGGCCCAGGAGCTGGCGCAGCAGACCGACGACGCCGGGCTCGCGGCCGCCTTCGCCGACACTGCGAAGGCACTCGCCGACAACGCCGAGGCCATCGACGCCGAGCTCATCGGTGCCCAGGGCCACCCGGTCGACATCGGCGGCTACTACCGCCCCGACCCGGCCAAGGTCACCGAGGTCATGCGCCCGTCCGCGACGCTGAACGGCATCGTCGACGCCCTCGCCTGACGCGGGTCCGCCCGCGAGAAAGTGCCCACTCGACCGACAAGGTCGAGTGGGCACTTTGGTACGCGCCCAACAGGGTCGAGAGAGTTCGGGGCCGGAACCGCGCCATGGCGCACTTCCGTTGGTCATCAGGCCCGGATCGGGACCGGAACCGCGCCATGGCGCAGTTCTCTACGCGGGCGGCCACGGCGGGTGGACGCGTCGAGGCCCCGTCCGGCGGGACGGCATACGTATGCGGTGAGCCGGCTAGGCCTCGGGGTCCCGGAGGGCGTCGCTGGCCTCGGCGATGATGGCCTGCATCGCGGCCGACGCGGCCGCGCCGTCGCCGGACTGGACGGCCTCGGCCACGTCCCCGTGCAGCCGCACCGCGACCGGGTTCGGCGTCGCGGGCATCAGGTCGTGGTGCGTGCGGCCGGCGAGCACCTCGCCGACCACGCCCGCCAGCGCCGCGAGCATCTCGTTGCCCGACGCCGCGAGCAACGTCGCGTGGAACAGCTGGTCGGCCTGCAGGTAGGCCTCGAGGTCACCGGACTTGGCGTGCACCGCCATCGCCATCACCGCGCCGGTCATCGCCCCGCACTGCTCCGGGGTCGCGTGCGCGGCCGCCAGCTCGGCCGCCACCGGCTCGACCCCGCGCCGCAGCTCCCCCAGCGACAGCAGCTGCTCCTCCCGGCCCGGCCCGTCCAGACGCCACCGGATCACCCGGGGGTCGAACACGTTCCACGACGCGCTCGGCAGGACCCGCACCCCCAGGCGCTTGCGCGCCTCGACCAGGCCCATCGAGTCGAGCACCCGCACCGCCTCGCGCACCACCGAGCGCGACACCCCGTACCGCTCGTCGAGCTGGTCGATCCGCAGAACGGTGCCCGTCGCGAGCTCGCCCGACACGACCTGCCGGCCGATCGCGTCGAGAACGCTCGCGTGGAGCGCGGGGCGGCGGTCGGCGGGCATGGCGCCAGCCTGTCACACGGCACACGCGCTCTACATCATGCATCTTTAAAACGGTTTTATTTGCCATGAGGACTTGATAAGACGCTCTTGTTGCTCCAATCTAGGGCGAGCGACTCGACGAAGAGAGCGATCGAGCCGGACGAAGGAGTCACGGAGCATGTCGCAAGAGACGACAGCGAACAGCCAGCACCACCCACCACCCCTGGTCGTCGTCATGGGGGTATCCGGCTCGGGCAAGACGACGGTCGGCGCCGCCCTGGCCCAGCGCCTGCGCGTCCCCTTCGCCGACGCCGACGACTTCCACCCGCAGGCCAACATCGACAAGATGTCCGCGGGCATCCCGCTCACCGACGCCGACCGCGGCCCGTGGCTGGCCACGATCGCCGAGTGGCTGGCCGAGCACGCCGCGACCGGAGGCGTCACGAGCTGCTCGGCCCTCAAGCAGACCTACCGTGACGTGCTCGCCGCGGCCGCCCCGCACGTGTACTTCCTGCACCTGCACGGCGCCCCCCAGGTCATCGCCGCGCGCGTCGCCGGTCGCCCCGGGCACTTCATGCCCGCCGCCCTCGTCGAGTCGCAGTTCGCGACCCTCGAGCCACTCGGCACCGACGAGCACGGCGCCGTCCTCGAGGTCGACCAGCCGGTCGACGACCTCGTCACGCAGTCCCTCGACCTCCTCACCTCCCGCATCCCGGAAGCGATCCACTCATGACCACCACCCTGCTGTCCGCGTCGGTCGTCGCCGCCGACGCCGCGCCGGCGATCCCCGCCGGGCGCCTCGTGCCTGCCGCCCTGCTCGGCATCGCCGTGCTCGTCCTGCTCATCGTGCGCTTCAGGCTGCACCCGTTCCTCGCCCTGACCCTGGGCTCGCTCACCGTCGGCGCCGTCGCCGGCGTCGCGATGAGCGACGTCATCGACAGCTACACGAAGGGCTTCGGCAGCACCGCGGCCGGCGTCGGCATCCTCATCGCGCTCGGCGCGATGTTCGGCAAGCTGCTCGCCGACTCCGGCGGCGCCGACGAGATCGTCGACACCATCGTCGGGCGCAGCTCGACCAAGGCCCTGCCATGGGCAATGGCCGGCGTCGGCGCCATCATCGGCCTGCCGATGTTCTTCGAGATCGGCCTCGTGCTGCTCATGCCGGTGATCTTCCTCGTCGCCCGCCGCTCGGGCCTGTCGCTCGTGCGCGTCGGCATCCCGGCCCTCGCCGGCCTGTCCGCAATGCACGGCCTCGTGCCGCCGCACCCCGGTCCGCTCGTGGCCATCGACGCCCTGAAGGCCGACCTCGGCATCACCCTCGGCCTCGGCATCCTCGTCGCGATCCCGACGGTCGCCGTGGCCGGTCCGTGGTTCGCGCGCCTCGCCTCCCGCTGGGTCGACGTGCCCGCGCCCGACCTCTTCGAGCCCCGGGCCGAGGCAGCCACCCGTCGCCCGTCGTTCGGCATCACCCTCTTCACGGTCCTGACCCCGGTCGTGCTCATGATGGGCAAGGCCCTCGCCGACATCCTCGCCGACAAGGGCACCCCGGCGCGCGCCGCCCTCGACTTCCTCGGCACGCCGCTCGTCGCCCTGCTCATCGCCGTCATCCTCGCGATGTTCACCCTCGGCCGCGGCGCCGGCATGGGCGTCAAGGAGGTCAGCGCCTCCCTCGAGACCTCGCTCGCGCCGATCGCCGGCATCATCCTCATCGTCGCCGCCGGCGGCGGTTTCAAGCAGACGCTCGTCGACACCGGCATCGGCCAGCTCGTCGCCGACTGGATCGCGGGCAGCGGTCTGTCGGTGCTGCTGCTCGCCTGGCTCGTCGCGGTGCTCATCCGCCTCGCCACCGGCTCGGCCACGGTGGCCACCGTCACGGCGTCCGGCATCCTCGCGCCGCTGGCTGCGGGCATGCCGGCCACCCAGGTGTCGCTCATGGTGCTGGCCATCGGTGCCGGCTCGGTGTTCTTCTCCCACGTCAACGACGCCGGCTTCTGGCTCGTCAAGGAGTACTTCGGGATGAGGGTCGGCCAGACGATCAAGACGTGGTCGCTCATGGAGACCGTCCTGTCGGTCACCGGCCTCGTCCTCGTCCTGCTCCTCAACCTCGTCGTCTAGACCCGCCATCGAGAAAGTGCCCACTCGACCGTCTCGGTCGAGTGGGCACTTTGCGTGAGGTGGGCGCTCGGGGGCCTCGTCGTCAGCGGATGCGGACGCCGCTGATGGCGCGGGCGATGACGAGCCGCTGGATCTCGCTCGTGCCCTCGAAGATCGTGTAGATCTTCGCGTCGCGGGACCACCGTTCGACCGGGTGGTCGGACACGTAGCCGGCCCCGCCGAGGATCTGGACCGCTTTGTCGGTGACGGCGACCGCCACCTCGCCGGCCTTGAGCTTGCTCATCGACCCCTCCGCCGCGCCGAACGGCTGGTTCGTCTTGCCCATCCACGCAGCGCGCCACACGAGCAGGCGGGCGGCGTCGATCTCGGTGCGCATGTCGGCGAGGGCGAAGGCGATGGACTGGTTCTCGATGATCGGCCGGCCGAAGGCGACGCGGTCCTTGGCGTAGTCGAGGGCGTGCTCGTACGCCGCCCGGGCGATGCCGATGGCCTGCGCACCCACGGTCGGCCGGGTGAGCTCGAAGGTGCGCATGGCGGCCTGGCCGCCCTGACCGGCGCCACTGCCACTTCCGGATCCGTTTGCCTCCCGGGCCCGGGCCAGACGCTCGTCGAGCCGCTCCTTGCCGCCGAGCAGGCACGAGCCGGGCACGCGGACGTCGTCGAGGAAGACGTCGGCCGTGTGCGAGGCGCGCAGGCCGAGCTTGCGCAGCTTGCGGCCGCCCTGGAGCCCGGGGGTGCCCGGTGGCACGACGAAGGCCGCCTGACCGCGGGATCCGAGGTCGGGGTCGACGACGGCCGTCACGACGTGGACGGAGGCGATGCCGCCGTTGGTGATGTAGGCCTTCTGCCCGTTCAGCACCCACTCGTCCGTGGCCTCGTCGTAGCGGGCCCGCGTGCGCATGGCCCCGACGTCGGAGCCGGCCTGGGGCTCGGTCGTCGCGAAGGCGGCCAGCTTCGGGTCGTCGGCGTCGCCGTAGCACTGCGGCAGCCACTCGACCATCTGGTCGGGCGTGCCGGAGCCGTAGATCGCGGCGACGGCCAGGGTCGTGCCGAAGATCGACATGCCGATGCCGGCGTCACCCCAGAAGAGCTCCTCGTTGGCGAGGTTGATGGCGATGCCGGTGGGGTCGGCCCACGCCTGGGCGAGGAACTCGAACCCGTACAGCCCGGCGCGCGCTGCCTCCTGGATGACCGGCCACGGCGTCTCCTCGCGCGCGTCCCACTCGGCCGCGGCCGGGCGCACGACGTCGCGGGCGAAGCCGTGCACCCAGTCGCGCAGCTCGCGCTGGTCGGCGTCGAGGGCCAGCGAGAACTCGACCACCCGGGCTCAGCCCTTGGGGATGTCGAAGAAGTTCGCGATGTTGGCGGCGAGGCCGAGGTCGCCCTTGGCCTTGATCTTGCCGGTCATGAACATCATGACCGGGTTGCCGCTCTTGGTGATGACCTTGGTGAAGTCGACGGGCGACATCGTCAGGGTCAGCGTGGCGTCGCCGTCGTGGCCGGGCAGCGCGGTGCAGGTGCCGTCGGCGAAACGGACGGTCCACTCGTCGGCGCCACCGTCGGGGCGACCGGTGATGCTCCAGTGCGTCGTGGCCGTGGTGGAGCCGGCGCGGTCGGCGCGGAAGAGCTCGGGCATGCGCGAGAAGATCGCGCGCAGGATCGGCTCCCGGTTGCCGGTGGCCATGAGCGCCGTGACGTCCTTGTCGGACATCTTCTTGACGATCTGGATGAACTCGGCCGGCTCGACGGCCGCGAGCTGTTCGGGCGTGGCGGTCGCGAAGTCCAGGTCGGACATGGTGGCCCCTTTCGGGAGGCGAATCAGAACACGGTGGAGGTTACCGGCAGTAACCTACCCGACGGCTCCGTCGTCGAGGAACCACCCCACGACCATGCCGGCCGGGCGCCCCGGCTCGATGAAGTGCTCCCACCCGAACGCCATGGCGAACATCTGCTCGGGCATCTCGAGCATGCTCCGGGCATCGGACTGGCTCGCGTGCGCCTTGAGCGCGGAGCGCTTGACCTCGAGGAAGTCGCTGACGTCGCAGGCCCAGTGCAGCTCCTCCTCGAGGCTGCCGAGCGGGTTGCCGTCGTCCATCGGAGCGCTGGGGTCCCAGTCACCGACGTCGTGGCCGGCGGCCGTCGCCGCCTCGAACGAGCGGATCATGGCGCTGCGGTTCATCGAGGACTCGAGGTAGCGCGTCGTGCCGGCGAGCTCGGCGGCCCGCTTGGTGACGGCGTGCACCTTGACGTGGTCGGGGTGGCCGTAGCCGCCGTGCCAGTCGTAGCCGACGACCACGTCGGCCTGCTCCTCACGCAGGACGTCGGCGACGCGTCGAGCCGCCTCCTCGGTGTCGACCCGCATGAAGCTGGCCTCGTGGTCGTTCTGCGCCCAGCCCGTCATGCCGGAGTCGGCGTAGCCGAGGAAGACGACGCGGTGCGTGCCGATGACGGCGGCCGCAGCCTCGGCCTCGACGCGTCGGCGGTGCACGACGGTCTCGCCCTCGGCGAGGTCGTCGGGGGCGTCGCCGTGGTCGCCGTTGGTGGCGACGACGAGGACGACACGATGCCCCTCGGACACCGCGCGGGCCATCGAGCCGGAGGTCTGGGACGCCTCGTCGTCAGGGTGGGCGTGGACGAACACGACGGTGGTCATGGGAGCAGCCTCTCACCCGTCCGCGACACCGACGCCATCCCTGCGGCCGATCCGCGGGGTCACCCCACCGGCATCGTGTAGACGAGGAAACCCTCGTACCTCGCGAGCCGGTCGTAGAGGCGACGGGCCGTCGTGTTCGCCTCGTGGGTCTGCCAGTAGACGCTGCCGCAGCCCTGAGCGCGGGCCCACTCCCCGACCGCCGCGACCAGGGCGCTGGCGACGCCTCGGCCCCGCGCCTCGGGCGCCGTGAAGAGGTCCTCGAGGTAGCAGAGGTCGGGCTCGCTCGAGCTGGGGTGCACGAGGAAGTGCGCGATCCCGACGAGCTCGTCGTCGAGCCAGGCCGCAGCGTCTCCCAGCGGGCCCGGTCGGCCGGCTCGAGGCGTCGGATCTCGATCACACCGCGACGCTAGCGCGACCTCCGCTCCCCATGACCGGAAGAGCAGCCCGTCCCCGGCACGGCGGGACGAGCTGCTCTTCACCGAGGTGGGTCAGGCCTTCTTGGTGGCGGCCTTCTTCGTCGTGCTCTTCTTGGCCGTCTTGCGGGTCGTCTTCTTCGCCGCACGCTTGCGCGTCGTCGGGCCTTTGGCGCGCTTCTCGGCGAGCAGCTCGTACCCGCGCTCGGGCGAGATCGACGTGGGGTCGTCGTCCTTGCGCAGCGTCGCGTTGGTGTCGCCGTCGGTGACGTACGGGCCGAAGCGGCCGTCCTTGACGACGACGGGCTTGCCGCTCACCGGGTCGGCGCCGAGCTCCTTGAGCGGGGCGGCCGCGGCGCGCCCACGCTGCTTGGGCTGGGCGTAGATCGCCAGCGCCTCCTCGAGCGTGATGTCGAAGAGCTGCTGCTCGGTCTGCAGCGAGCGCGAGTCGGTGCCCTTCTTGAGGTACGGGCCGTAGCGGCCGTTCTGGGCCGTGATCTCGACGCCCTCGGCGTCGGCGCCGACGACGCGGGGCAGGCTGAGCAGCTTGAGCGCGGCGTCGAGGTCGATGGTCGCGAGGTCCATGTCCTTGAAGAGCGACGCGGTGCGCGGCTTGACCTTCGCGGCCTTGCGTCCCTTGGGCTTGTCGCCCGCGGGCGACTCGTCGTCGTCGATGACCTCGGTGACGTACGGGCCGTAGCGGCCGGCGCGGGCGATGATGTCGCGGCCCGTCTCGGGGTCCTGGCCGAGCACCCTGCCGTCGTCGGCGGCGACCTCGAGCAGCTCGCGCGCCTTCTCCGGCGTCATCTCGTCGGGGGCGACGTCGTCGGTGATCGTCGCGCGTCGCGGCGTCGCCGACGGGTCGGCGCCCTCGGCCACCTCGCCGGTCTCGAGGTCGACCCCGCGCGGCGTCACCTCCTCGACGTACGGGCCGTAGCGCCCGACGCGCACGACCATGCCGTCGCCGAGGGAGATCGTGCTGATCTCCTTGGCGTCGATCTCGCCGAGGTCGTCGACGAGCTGCTTGAGGCCGGCACCGGAGGTGGGCTCGTTGCCGAAGTAGAACTGCTCGAGCCAGTGCACCCGCCCCTCGTCGCCGTTGGCGATGCGGTCGAGGTCCTCCTCCATCGAGGCGGTGAACTCGTAGTCGACGAGCGAGCCGAAGTGCTCCTCGAGCAGGCGCGTCACGGCGAACGCGAGCCACGTCGGCACCAGGGCCTGGCCCTTGGTGAAGACGTAGCCGCGGTCCTGGATCGTGCCGATCGTCGCGGCGTACGTGGACGGGCGGCCGATGCCGCGCTCCTCCATCGCCTTGACGAGGGTGGCCTCGGTGTAACGGGCCGGCGGGCTCGTCTCGTGGCCGTCGGCCTCGGCGCGCAGCACCTCGAGGGCGACGCCGGTGGACAGCTTGGGCAGGCGGCGCTCCTCCGCGGCGGCGTCGGCACGGGCCACGGCCTCGTCGTCGCGGCCCTCCTCGTACGCGGCGAGGAAGCCCTTGAAGGTGATGACGGTGCCCGAGGCCGAGAACTCCACCTGCCGGGCACCCTCGACCGCGGTGTCGACCGACAGCCGCACGGTGGCCGTCGACCCACGGGCGTCGGCCATCTGCGAGGCGACGGTGCGCTTCCAGATCAGCTCGTAGAGGGCGAACTCGTCGCCGCGCAGCTCACCGGCCACCTGGGCCGGGCTGCGGAAACGGTCACCGGCGGGGCGGATGGCCTCGTGGGCCTCCTGCGCGTTCTTGACCTTCTTCTCGTACCGCCGCGGCGACTCGGGCACGTACTCGGCGCCGTACATGTCGCGGGCCTGGCTGCGGGCGGCGGTCAGGGCGGCGTCCGACAGCGTCGTGCTGTCGGTACGCATGTAGGTGATGTAGCCGTTCTCGTAGAGGCGCTGCGCGACGCGCATCGCGTTCTTGCTGCTGAGGCGCAGCTTGCGCGAGGCCTCCTGCTGCAGCGTCGAGGTGGTGAACGGGGCCGACGGCCGGCGCGTGTAGGGCTTCTCCTGCACGTCGGAGACCCGGGCCTCGGCGCCGGTGCACGCCTCGGCGATGCGACGGGCCAGGCCCTCCTCGAGGTGGACGACGCCCTTGCCGGTCAGCTCGCCGGTGTCGGAGAAGTCGCGCCCGGTGGCCACCCGCGCGCCGTCGACGGCGGCGAGGCGCGCGGTGAAGCGCTGCTGCTCGCCGCCGGGGGTGAACTCGCCCTCGACGTCCCAGTAGGACGCCTTGACGAACGCCATCCGCTCGCGCTCGCGCTCGACGACCATCCGCGTCGCGACCGACTGCACGCGGCCGGCCGAGAGGCCCTGGCGGACCTTGCGCCACAGGACCGGGCTGACCTCGTAGCCGTAGAGCCGGTCGAGGATGCGGCGGGTCTCCTGGGCGTCGACGAGGCGGGTGTCGAGCTCGCGGGTGTCGTTGACGGCGCGCTGGATCGCCTCGCGGGTGATCTCGTGGAACACCATGCGCTTGACGGGAACCCGCGGCTTGAGGGCCTCGAGCAGGTGCCAGGCGATGGCCTCGCCCTCGCGGTCCTCATCGGTGGCGAGGTAGAGCTCGCTGGCGTCCTTGAGGAGGCGCTTGAGCTCGGCGACCTTCTTCTTCTTGTCCGGGTCGACGACGTAGTACGGCTCGAAGCCGTTGTCGACGTCGACGGCGAACTTGCCGAACGGGCCCTTCTTCATGTCGGCGGGCAGCTCGGAGGGGTTCGGCAGGTCGCGGATGTGCCCGACCGACGCCTCCACCTCGAAGTCCCCACCCAGGTACCCCGCGATCGTCTTCGCCTTCGCGGGCGACTCGACGATGACGAGCTTGCGGCCCTTGCCTGCAGCCATGAAACACCTACGACTTCCCGGTCTCACGTGCAGCGGATTCGTCGCTGCTCCGACGCGGAACCGCCCCGACCGTAACAGGTGCGCCACCCCGGTCCGCCACATCCCGACGCTCGACGCGACGCACGGCCCGGCCTCCGGAGCCCGGCGAGAGGGCCGTCGTCACGCCGCCGTCACGCCGTCGGGACGACCACGAGCGTGCGCCAGCGCGACGAGTCCGGCTCGCCCTGCGGGTCGGACAGGTAGCTCTCCCACATCTGCTGGCCCGAGCTCAGGTGGTGCTCGGCCATCCACGCCTGCACGTCCGCATAGGTGTCCGGGAGGCGGTCGTAGGGCCCGACGTGGACGGCCTCGACCGCCTCGCCTGCGGGCAGGCTGCCGGGCACGACCTCTCCCGAGGCCGGCACGGCGGCCGAGACGGGGAAGCCGGCCTCTACGTCGACGGTCGCCCCGGGCATACCGTGGTAGAGCGCGAACGGCGGTCCGACGGGCGCGGCCCGCTGGGCCCGGACGGCAGCGAGCACCTGACCGTACGCGTGCTCGAAGAACGCGGGCAGGTCCTGCACCGGGACCTGGGCGCGGACGACGGCCGTGTGCTGCGCGGGCGTGTGGATCACGTGGATGTCGCTCATGCCACACCCTCCCGCCGGCGGGAGGGCAGGGAGCAGGGCACAACGTCCCGGGAGGCGTCCGGAAGAAAAGGCATCCCGGTGGCGTTGCCGTGATAGTTTATGTTTCAACTTTCTGGAGGAGCCGCCCGATGTCCACTGCACCTGTCCTCTACCTGAGCCATGGCGCCCCGCCGCTCGCCGACGACCGGCGCTGGACGGCGGAGCTCGCCGCGTGGTCGGCCGACCTGCCCAAGCCCAAGGACGTCCTCATCGTCTCGGCCCACTGGGAGGACGCCCCGACGACCCTCGGCTCGACGACCGGCGCCCCGCTCACCTACGACTTCTGGGGGTTCCCGCAGAAGTACTACGAGGTGACCTACGACGCCCCGGCCGCGCCCGGCCTCGCCGACGAGGTGACGCGCCTGCTCACCTCACCCGGCCACGAGGTGCACCGCGACGAGGCCCGCGGCCTCGACCACGGCGCGTACGTCCCCCTCAAGGAGATGTTCCCCGACGCCGACGTGCCGGTCCTGCAGATGTCGATGCCGACGCTCGACCCGCGCGGCCTCTTCGAGATCGGTCGACAACTCGCGCCGCTGCGCGAGCAGGGCACCCTCATCGTCGGGTCGGGCTTCACGACCCACAACCTGCGCTGGTTCAACCCGGCGGGCGGCCCCGACGGCACCCCGCCGCAGGCCAGCGCCGAGTTCGACCACTGGGCCCAGGAGGCGATGGCCGCCCAGGACGTCGACGGGCTGCTCGACTTCCTCGCCAAGGCCCCGGCCGCCCGTGAGGCCCACCCCCGCACCGAGCACTTCGCGCCGCTGTTCGTGACGCTCGGCGCGGCGTACGCCTCGGGCGGACTCGCCTCCGAGAGCGTCATCGACGGCTTCTGGTTCGGCCTGAGCAAACGCTCCTGGCAGATCGGCTGACGCCGCCGGAACTCCCCGGGGGCCCGCCTCGTTCCAGAGGCGTGGGGTACCCCACGAAACGCGACCGCGGCTCGGTGTTTCCCCTGGCGCCGGGCCGCGGTCGCCCCGTCCACGCCGTGTCGCGCGGGCCCCGCGGATCCCTCCCCCGCGAGGTCCGCGCGACACGGTGTGGGACCCGCGTGGAACCCGCGTGGAACCCCCGGAAACGTCTGCCCGTCGCAGGCGCGCGGCACGTAGAGTGGCCGTACGCCCGAGACGGGGCCGACGCCTCCGGCTCCAGGCCGGACGCCGACCCGTGGGCGAGGGACTTCGGACGCGTCGCCGACGCG
>JAEXXY010000164.1 GCA_023451855.1 Actinomycetes bacterium | reverse complement strand
ACTCGGCCGCGGCCTCCGGGATGCGCCGGCGCAGGGCCTCGTGGAACCGCAGCCTGGTGCTCGCCTCGCGGGCAGCCTCGGCGCGCTCGCGCACGTCGGGCAGGTCGACGAGAGCGGCGAGGTGGTCGAGCAGCGCGGTCTGGGCTGGGGTGGGGTCGGGCACCGGCCCAGCCTAGGAGGACGCGTGGTCGACGCAGGCGCCGCGTGAGCAGGCCCACGCCGTGCACTCCCGCGCCGATTGATGCCATCGCCTGCTGCGTGACAACGCCACATCGACACCAGAGGCCGCACCCTGCGCAAATGGTTCAAAAAGGATATTGCGCCAATTTCACTGCAGCAGTGTCCGTTTCGTCCCTCGAAACCCTTCCGAACCTCAGACATGAGACAAATCACGCCCTGACAATCCGAGGGTGACCGCCGAGCCCGCCGCGACGAGCCCCGCGCACCGCGAGCGCGTGCTCGACGGCCTGCGGGGTCTCGCCGCGCTCGCGGTCGTCCACGTCCACCTCGTCTTCTACAGCGGCCTGTCCCACCTCGACGGCGGCGGCCACGCAGGGGTCGTCGTCTTCTTCGTGCTGTCCGGGTACCTCGTGACGCGCCAGCTGTGGCGCCGGCCGGCCGACACCCCGCTGCGGGCGACGTACGCGAGGTTCGTGCGCCGACGCGTCGTGCGGCTCTACCCGGCGCTGCTCGGCATGGTCGGGGCGAGTGGCGCGGTCTTCGCGGCCCTCGACGCTCCCCCGCTCGCCGACGTGGTCCGTGCGGCGCCTGTCGTGCTCGCGCAGGCGACAGCGCCGTTCGTTGCCGCGGGACCGATCGCCGTGGAGCCGTGGCAGCACACGTGGAGCCTCACGGTCGAGTGGGTGTTCTACCTCGTGTGGCCGCTGCTGCTGCTCGTCTTCCGCCGCCGTCTCGACGCGGCCCGGCTGTGCTCGTTCGTCTTGGGTGCCGCAGCGGTGCTCTACGTGGCCTCGCTCGCGCTGTCGCCCCGCGTCTTCTACTTCCTTGCCCCGGCGAACTGGTCGGCGATGCTGCTCGGCGCGGGTCTCGCGCTGCACCATGCCCGCCCCGGGCGTCGCGACGACGCCGGGCGCGAGCCGCTCGTCGTGACGCTCGGGCTCGTGCTGCTCGTCGTGGCGACCCTCCTGCCGAGCTCGCTCAACGGCCACCCCGCGTACCGCTACACCGTGTTCCCGGCGGCGGCGGTGATCGCGTTCGTCGTCATCGACCACCGCCGCGACCGCCCGGGTGTCGCCGTCCGACTGCTCGGTTCCCGCGCCCTGTCCGGCATCGGTGTCGCGAGCTACAGCCTCTACCTCTGGCACCTGCCGGTCGTGTGGGCGGTGCGGGCGGCGTGGCCGGACGCGTCACCACTGGCGGTGTGCGCAGCTGCGCTCGTCGTCCTCGTGCCGGTCGTGACCGCGAGCTTCGTCCTGCTCGAACGCCCGTGGCTCACCGGCGACCGCGCGGGGTACCCTCGTGCCATGCGTTCGAACCCGACCAACCGCGCGTGGTGGCTGCCCAGCTGAGGCGGCCTGTCGAACCTACCCATCCAGAGCCGCCCACGGGCGGCTCTTGCCATGTGCGCCAGGTGTGGACGGCGTGCGGCCCGTGGGCCTCGTCCACGAGGAGCACCGATGTCCAGCACCACCGTCCTTCCGACCACGAGCAATCCCACCAGCACTCCCACGAGCATCCCGACCGCCCTGCCCGCGGCTGCGCCGTTCGCGTCCGACGAGAGCGTCACCTACGCCGCCGCCCGCGAGCGCAGCCGCGTCCTCGACGCCCTCATCGACGAGCACGCCTCGAGCGACCCGACCCGGTTCCGCATGCTCTCGGGCGACAGACCCACCGGTCCCCTGCACATCGGCCACTACCTCGCGAGCCTGCGCAACCGGGTTCGTCTGCAGGACAAGGGAGTCGAGACGTTCGTCCTCATCGCCGACTACCAGGTGATCACCGACCGCGACTCGGTGGGGGCGATCGGTGACAACGTCCACGGCCTCGTGCTCGACTACCTGGCTGCCGGCCTCGACCCGGCACGCACGACGATCTTCACCCACAGCGCCGTGCCCGCGCTCAACCAGCTGATGCTCCCGTTCCTGTCGCTCGTCACCGACGCCGAGCTGCGGCGCAACCCGACCGTCAAGGACGAGCTGAGCCTGTCCGACGGCCGACCGCTGTCGGGCCTGCTGCTCACCTACCCGGTGCACCAGGCGGCCGACATCCTCTTCTGCCACAGCCGGATCGTGCCGGTCGGCCGCGACCAGCTGCCCCACCTCGAGCAGACGCGGGCCGTCGCGCGACGCTTCAACGCCCGGTACGCGGGCGGCCAGCCGGTGTTCGCCGAGCCGGAGGCGCTGCTGTCCGACGTGCCGCTGCTGCTCGGCACCGACGGCACGAAGATGAGCAAGAGCAGGGGCAACGTCGTCAACCTCCGCGACTCGGCCGACGAGACGGCGGCCCGGATCCGCGCGGCCCGCACCGACTCTGAACGACGAATCACCTTCGACCCCAAGGCCCGTCCCGCCGTCGCGAACCTGCTGACCATCGCTGGGCTGTTCCTCGAGGAGTCACCTGAGTCCGTCGCGGAGCGCGTCGGCGACGGCGGCGCACGGCGGCTCAAGGAGGTCGTCACCGACGCCGTCAACGGCTCACTCGCGGGGCACCGGGCGCGGCGCGCCGAGCTCGAACGCGACCCCGGCCACGTCGCCGCGGTGCTGCGCGAGGGCAACGAGCGGGCCAACGCCGTCGCCGACCGCACCCTGGCCACGGTCCGCGCCGTCATGGGCATGACCTACTGACCCACCACGGTTCGCGTCCGGCCTCGGGGTGCGTCCGCGCGGGCAACCGCCTCGTCGTCGCGGCGCAGCCCCTCCTCGATGCCCGGCGCCGTGCCCCCGCGCGACGCCGGCAGCCACCAGCGGTCGGTGTCGTCGCGCGGCCGGTCGGCGTAGGCGTCGACGGCCTCGGCGAGCATCAGGGCCAGCCGCTCGCGAAGCGCCTGGGTGAACACGTACGGGTCGGCGTCGGGGCCGGGGTGCAGCGGCTCCCCGACGCTGATGGTCACCGCGCGTCCGCGACGCAGGCTCCAGCGTCCGCCGACGGTGAGCACGCGCTGGCCACCCCACACGACCACCGGCACGAGCGGGACGCCGCACCACGCGGCGACGGCAGCGGCGCCGGGGCGCAGCGGCCGCAGCTCCCACGAGTGGGAGATCGTCGCCTCCGGGAAGATGCCTACGACCTCCCCGGACGCCGCGAGGCGCACCGCCTGCCGGAGCGCCACCTCACCGTGGGCGCGGTCGACCGGCACGTGGCGCATGGCCCGCATCGCCCGGCCGACGACGGGCGGCGCGAACACCCCCTGCTTGGCGAGGAAGCGGACGAGCCGGCCGCGTCGGGTGCCGACGAGCCCGACGAACAGGAAGTCGAGGAAGCTGACGTGGTTGCTCGCGAGCACGGCGCCGCCGCAGGCCGGCAGGTGCTCGGCGCCACGCACCTCGATCCGCAGCCCGAGGGCGGTGAAGAGCGCACGGGCCGCGCGGAGGACGATGCGGTAGGTCAGGTCACGGGCCACACCTCGTCTTCGGCGCCGCCCCCGCGGCCGGATGCCCCCACCTCACGACGGCGACCGAGAGAGACTCGACGAGCGCGACCGCTCGTCCGGCGGCCGGGACCGTTCGGCGGGCTACTCACCGGTAGCGATGAGACCCCTGTCACGCGGGTCTTGCTGGGCGAACTAGCCTGCGTTTGAGTTGTGCCGATCGTCGATGCCCGCGCGCCCCGCGCCCGCTGCGTCGACGCCAGCGCACCACCGTCGATGCGAAAGGGTGACACCGTGAGCGACAAGCCGCTCGAGAACCTCGTCCACGAGGGACTGACCTTCCCGCCCCCGGCCGACTTCGCCGCTCAGGCCAACGGCACCGCCGACCTCTACGAGCAGGCGGCCGCCGACCACGAGGGGTTCTGGGCCGAGCAGGCCCGCACGTACCTCACGTGGAGCACGCCCTTCACGCAGTCGCTCGACTGGAGCAACCCGCCCTTCGCGAAGTGGTTCGCCGACGGCGAGCTCAACGCGTGCGTCAACGCCGTCGACCGGCACGTCGAGCAGGGCCGCGGCGACAAGGTCGCGATCCACTTCGTCGGCGAGCCCGAGGGCGACACCCGCGACATCACGTACGCCGACCTGCACGAGCAGGTGCAGCGCGCCGCCAACGCCCTGGCCGACCTCGGCGTCGGCAAGGGCGACACCGTCGCGATCTACCTGCCGATGATCCCCGAGGCCGCCGTCGCGATGCTCGCCTGCGCCCGTCTCGGGGCCCCGCACTCGGTCGTCTTCGGCGGCTTCTCGGCCGAGGCGCTGCACTCGCGCATCGACGACGCCAAGGCCAAGGTCGTCATCACCGCCGACGGCGGCTACCGGCGCGGTGCCCCCTCGGCCCTCAAGCCGGCCGTCGACGCCGCGCTCGACCACGGCGACACGTCGGTCGAGCACGTGCTCGTCGTCAAGCGCACCGGCCAGGACACGGCGTGGAACGACGAGCGCGACCTGTGGTGGCACGAGGCCGTCGAGAAGGCGTCCCCGACGCACGAGGCGCAGGCGTTCGAGGCCGAGCACCCGCTCTTCATCCTCTACACCTCGGGCACGACGGGTAAGCCGAAGGGCATCTTCCACACGACCGGCGGCTACCTGACGCAGGCGGCCTACACCAACGCGGTCGTGCACGACGTGCACCGCGACTCCGACGTGTACTGGTGCACCGCCGACATCGGCTGGGTCACCGGTCACAGCTACATCGTCTACGGGCCGCTGACCAACGGCGTCACGCAGGTCATGTACGAGGGCACGCCCGACACGCCGCACCAGGGCCGCTGGTGGGAGATCGTGCAGGACTACAAGGTGACGATCCTCTACACGGCCCCGACGGCGGTGCGCACCTTCATGAAGTGGGGCGCCGACATCCCGGCGAAGTTCGACATGAGCTCGCTGCGCCTGCTCGGTTCGGTCGGCGAGCCGATCAACCCCGAGGCGTGGCTCTGGTACCACAAGCACGTCGGCGGGGGTCGGGCACCGATCGTCGACACGTGGTGGCAGACCGAGACCGGCGCCATCATGATCAGCCCGCTGCCGGGCGTCACGACCCTCGAGCCGGGCTCCGCGCAGAAGCCGATCCCCGGCGTCAGCGCGGAGATCCTCGACGACGAGGGCCAGCCGTTCACGACTCCCGAGCAGGTCGGCTACCTCGTGCTGACCAAGCCGTGGCCCTCGATGCTGCGCGGCATCTGGGGCGACCCGGAGCGCTACAAGGAGACGTACTGGTCGCGGTTCGGCGAGAAGTACTACTTCGCCGGCGACGGCGCGAAGTACGACGCCGACGGCAACATCTGGCTCCTCGGACGCGTCGACGACGTCATGAATGTCTCCGGTCACCGCCTGTCGACGGCCGAGATCGAGTCGGCGCTCGTGTCGCACCCGAAGGTGGCCGAGGCCGCCGTCGTCGGCGCCAACGACGAGACCACCGGCCAGGCCGTGTGCGCGTTCGTCATCCTGCGCCAGGAGGCGGTCGAGGAGGCCGACGAGCCGGGCGAGGGCAAGGACCTCGTGCAGGAGCTGCGCAACCACGTGGCCAAGGAGATCGGCCCGATCGCCAAGCCGCGCTCGATCATGATCGTCAGCGAGCTGCCGAAGACGCGCTCCGGCAAGATCATGCGACGCCTGCTGCGCGACGTCGCCGAGGGCCGTGAGGTCGGCGACGTCACGACGCTCGCCGACAGCTCGGTCATGGACCTCATCAAGACCGGCATGTCGGCGGACTCCTCCGACTGACACGCCCGGGCGCCAACGACGCCGCCCGTCTTCCGCTCGCGCGGGGGCGGGCGGCGCCGTCTCGAGCTCCTCCCGCCTGCCTTCGTCACCGACGCGTCCTGTGGATGGGAGGTGGCTCGGGAGCGGGTGCGTGGTTGACTCGGGGCCATGAGCAACGCCGAGCGGGAGTCGCACACCTGGGTCGTCGCATCGATCGGCGGCGTGCCGACCGTCGAGCCGCGGCCCGCCCTGTCGCTGAGCGAGGACGGGCTGCTGACCGGCACCACGGGCGTCAACCGCATCGTCGGCACGTACAAGGCCGAGAACGAGCTCGTCAAGGTCGAGGGCACCGGCATGACCCGGATGGCGGGGCCGCCCGAGGCGATGGACCAGGAGAAGCGGTTCCTGCAGGCCCTCGAGGGGTGGCAGGCCTTCCACGTCGGAGGCGGACGCCTCGAGATCGGGCCGGTCGACGCGGGCCTCGTCTGCGTGCTCGCCGAGCAGGGTCCGCCGACCATCTGAGCGCCTGCACGACGCAGTCTGAACGTCGACACAACGCAGTGTGAACGTCGATACGACGCGGTCTGAACGTCCATGGAAACGCGGTTTGAGCGGCGGCACGAAAGAGGCCGAGGTGCCCTCGTGTCGGTAACCTGCGGTCGCGTGGTCCCCGGCGAAGAACCGGGGGCCGCCACCTGCCGGGCCCGGCCGCCAACCGCTGCGTCGGGGCCCGAGTCCTCGCCCTCCGCAGAGCACCACGTCCAGGGAGTCCCGTGCGCCCCACGCGCCTACAGTCCGTCCCAACCGCCCGCCCCGCACTCGTCGACGACTCGGGCCACGGCGTCGACGCGGGCCACGGCGTCGACGCGGTCGCCGAGGGCGCTCGCCCTGGCGCCGGGACAGACCGGACGATGGCGCGGCCCCGACCGGACCTCGCCTGGATCTCGTGGCTGCGCTTTGTGGCCATCGCCGCGGTGGTCACGATCCACACGGTCAGCTACAACGCGCTGGAACCCGGAGCCCGAGACACCCTTCGCGGCACCACGGCCATCCATCTCGACGTCCTGGGGGTCTTCGCGGTCCCGGTGTTCGTCATGCTGAGCGGCGCGCTGCTGCTCGACCCGACCCGCTACCCGGGGCCGCGTGAGTTCCTCCGCAAGCGCGCCCTCCGGCTCGTGCCGGCCATCGTCTTCTGGCACGGGTGGTACTTCCTCGTGCGCGTACTCCTCCTCGACCAGGACCTGGGGCTGGGCGACGCCGCCGCCGTGGCGTTGAGCGGCAAGCTCTACACAGCCCTCTACTTCTTCTGGATCGTGCTCGGCCTTGCGGTGTTGACGCCGTTCCTCATCCCCTTCGTGGCCCAGGCGACGCGCGGCCAGATGCTGGTCGTGGGCACACTCGGGTGCCTGATGATGGCCATGAGCCAAGCGACGGCCCGGTGGCGCGGCACCTCAGACGTGTTCGTCGAGACGGCGTGGACCTGGTGGATCCCCTACCTCGGCTACTTCATGCTCGGCCGGGCCCTGCGCGGCGTCGTCCTGCGCGGCCGCGCCCTCGTAGGGACGCTGGTCTCTGCCGTTCTGTTGGGAGCCCTGATGTCGTGGCAGTGGCACAACCCCGAGGCGCCGGACTGGCTCGAAACCATGAGCCCGGCCGGATACTACAGCATCACGGCGATGGTCTACTCGGTGGCACTCTTCCTGCTCTTCCAGGGACTGGTCCGGCGCGACGGACCGCTGCGCCGCCTCGCCTCGGCCCGCACGAGCACGCTGGCGCGAACCCTCGGCGACGCGACGATGGGAGTCTTCGCGCTCCACCTGACGATCCTGCTGTGGGTCTTCGAGTGGCCCGTCATCGGTGGCGAGCACGCGGCGGGGAGCACGTCGGTCCTGCTGATGCGCATCGCAGCAGTGCTGACCCTGACGTACGTCATCGTCCTGCTCCTGCGACGCGTGCCGGGCGTCAAGCACCTCCTCTGACACGTCCTTCCGAGGCGTCGGCCGTCGCAACACCCGCCGTCGCCCGCGCCACCCAGCCGCGCCCATGGGCCGCCCACCTCAGCTGGATGCGAGTCGTGAACCGGTCGCGTCCATGAGGGAGCGGACGCGTCGCCCTCCGCGTCACGGTCACGGACAGTAGGGGCGCCACGGTCACCCAGCTGACACAGGCGGTGCACGCGGTTAGCTGAGGCGAGTACTCAACTGCTACAACGAAATCCCCGTCAATCCCGGAGTGGTGGTCGGGCGGCTTCGCCTTCAGTAGCGACGTCTGCGACAGCCGGTTGTGATGCGGAGGCTCCTCGGTGCGGCAACCGGCAGCGACTACCAAGCAGCGCGAGCGCGAGGCTCGGAATGGCGTTTGCGCCCTTCGGGCGGTACCAACCCGTTCATACCGAACTTCACGGATCCGTGAACACGGGCGGCATGTGGCTTTTACCCTGACCCAGGATCATCGGACTGGGGAGGGCGAATGTCCAGGGGAGCAACGCGCGTCGCGGCGGCCAAGGGGCGAGTGGCAGCCATGGTGCTGATACTGGTTGCGGCATTGGTGCCGGGACTGGGTCAGACGACAGCCAGTGCAGCCCCTGGCGCCCCATCAGGCTTGGCGCCCGCGTCGGGAGCTGCAACGACGGCATCCCCCCTGCTGTCATGGAGTCGCCTCGCTGGTGCCACCGAATACGACGTGCAGGCATCTCTGACGGCGGACTTCTCGACGACGCTGTTCTCTCAGTCGACGACGAACCGCCAGATGGTTCCCACGAGTCTGCTTCCGGACGGCACCGTCTACTGGCGCGTTCGCGCGAAGGACTCCTCCGGCGCCGGCGGTTGGGCTTCGACGTCGATGACCGTCAAGCCGCCCGCAGCCCCGACACCAACCGGGCCGGCGAACGGCGGCCCGGCGCTGAAGCAGCCGTCCAGCCCACCGGTCCTGTCGTGGCAGGCAGTTCAGGGCGCGGCAATGTATCAGGTGGAGGTTGACCCGGACGGCGACTTCATCGGCGCCGCCGTCTACTCGACGCAGACCACGTCCTTGGTGCTGCCCGACCCCGTTTCCAACGGCACCTACACCTGGCATGTCCGCGCCCAGCTCACCAACGGCCTCTACACCGCCTTCGGACCGGCCTGGAAGTTCACCATCGGTGCCCTCGACCAGGTGACCGCGACGTCGCCGGCCGAAGCCTCGGCCGTTGAGGACGTCTACCTCGAATGGCAGCCGGTCAAGGGCGCCAAGACGTACGAGCTCCAGGTCAGCACCGACCAGGACTTCAACACGATCATCGACAGCAAGACCAACATCAAGAGCACCCGTTACAGCCCGGCGCAGACGTACCTCAATGACCAGTACTACTGGCGGGTGCGCGCCCGGAACAACCAGGACGAGACGATCGACTGGGTCGCAGTCACGCCGCTGAAGAGCTTCCAGCGCAACTGGCTCGAGAAGCCCACTCCCGTCTACCCGCCGAGCAGCGCAGCGTCGGTGGTGGGCGATGACCTGTACTTCCAGTGGACGCCGGTCGTTCACGCCACGCGCTACCAGCTGGACATCGGGACCGACCCGAACTTCTCGCCGAACACGTACCAGACGTGCATCACCGCCTCGACGACGTTCACGGTCGGGTACCTCGACGGCCGGGACACCGCCTGCACACCCTCCCAGGGTGTCGTCATGTACTGGCGGGTCCGCGCGCTGGATGCTCCTGCCAACGTCCAAGGCATCTACAGCTCGATCTCCACCGTCCTCTACGCCTCTTCCGCGGTCCAGCGGGTCAGCCCGACGAACGGTGCCACCGTTGCCGTGCCCACCATGACGTGGCAGGCGGCGCAGGATGCCGAGAGATACCGCCTGATCGTCGTCGACCGGCAGGGAAACTCCGTTACTCAGGTCGACACGTACGCGCTCAGCTGGACGCCGTCGGGCAACTCCGGCTGGGACCCGGCCAGGGGTCCGTTCGGATGGACCGTACAGGCGATCGACGCCGACGGAAAGACGTCTCCGAAGTACGGCAACTGGACGTTCAACCTCAGCCCGACGACCGGCTCTGCATCGAGCCCGGAGCCTACCTACTCCGCCGGCCCCACTTCGCGGTTCCCGACTCTGACGTGGACTCCAGTCACGGGAGCGGCCTACTACCGCGTCGACGTCGGCGTTCACAGCAGCGGCTTCTGGTTCACCTCCTCCGCTGCCCCGCTCACGAGCTCGAACTGGCCATATGCCGCAGCGAGCGACACCGGGAAGACGCTCATCACGCCGGGCCAATACGACTGGCAAGTGGAGGCATTCGCCAGCAACGGTGTGTCTCTCGGGCGAGGCAGCGTCGGCATGTTCACGATCAGTGAGCTCGCGCCGGTCGCCGGCCGACAGATCGCCCTGACGGGACAGCGACTGGACACGCTGACCGCCTGCTCCTTCTACCTCGACGCGCCGACCGGCTCGCGCATGTGCGAGAACGTCCCAGCCACCCCGGTCCTCGACTGGCAACCGGTCACGGGTGCTGCTTACTACATGCTGTACATCGCTCGAGATCGGGAGCTCACCAACCTCGTGCAGACCGCGACCACTGTCGGCACGAGGTGGACGCCCACCTCCTCGTTCGACATCGAGGCATTGGCCGACAGCCAGGCAGGCCAGGCGTACTACTGGTACGTCCGCCCCTGCAAGGCGATGAATGTCTGCGCGCCGGACCCTGTCTCCACCGTGAACGCTGCCACCAACGCGTTCAGCAAGCTGTCGCCGCGCGTTGTGCAGCAGTCTCCGCCCAACGCCAGCACCGTGAGCAACGCTGTGACGTTCACGTGGGCGGACTACCTCGCGACCAACCTCGCCACCACGTACGGCGAGACGGGCGAGAAGAGCAACCAGGCGGCCATGCAGTACCGCATCCAGGTGGCAACGACGAGCTCGTTTGCCAATCTCCTCGACAACCAGGTCGTCGACCAGGCCACGTACACCGCGTGGGACCGGACCTATCCCGAGGGAACGTCCTACTGGCGAGTGCAGGCGCTCGACGCACGGGGCAACGGGTTGCAGTGGTCGCAGACGTGGTCCTTCACCAAGTCGAGCCCAGCGCCTGCGCTGACCTCGCCGCAGGGAGCGGTCGGCCCTCGCACGACCGCGTGCCCCAGCGCCACGGTGACGGCCTCCTGCACCTCCGGCACCTCGCCGTTCGTGTGGGCCCCAACGGACTTCGCCGGCGGCTACCAGCTCGAGGTGTACAAGAACGACGACGCGAACTGGTCGCCCTCCAACCGCGTCATCAGCGTGGTCACGAAGCAGGCGGCCTTCGCGAACGCGACACCGCTGCCCGCCAGCTCGTCCGCGTACGTGTGGCGGGTGGCACGACTGGACGCCGACGGACGTCCCGGGCAATGGTCCGCACCCGGCCGGTTCTACTCGATCGGGGCCTCGCCGACGCTCACCGCACCGACGACGGGATCGATGGTCAACGGCTTTGCGCCGTACTTCGCGTGGTCGCCGACAACGGGAGCGGTCAGCTACCGTTTTGAGCGGCGGGCAGCGGGCACGACATCGCTGACCGAGCAGGTCACGACGAACGCCCAGGCTTACGCCCCGACTCGGATCATCGACTCCGGAAGCTGGCAGTGGCGCGTCGTCGCCATCGACGTCCAGGGAGTCGAGATCGGCTCCAGCGAATGGCGTCCGTTCGTGGTGGACAACGCCCGCGGCACCTTCACGGGCATCACTCCGCGGCGCATCCTGGACACCCGAACGGGCCTGGGAGCCGCGAAGGCGAAGGTCAATGCCGGCGGGATCGTCAACGTCAGCGTCCCCGGTCTGCCCGTCGGCACCACCTCGATCATCCTCAACGTCACAGCGATCGCTCCGACCACCTCGGGCTACGTGACGGTCTATCCTGCCGGCGCCGCTCGCCCCAGCACGTACAACGTCGTCTACGCCACAGGGCGAAGTGTCCCGAACATGGTGGCCACGAGGGTGGGGCCCGGGGGTCAGGTCTCCCTGTACAACTCGTCCGGATCGGTGGACCTGGTCGCCGACCTCGCCGGGTACTTCGCACCGGATCTCGGTGCGGGCTTCACGTCGGTGACTCCCGTGCGGGTCATGGACACGCGTTCCGGAGTGGGGGGACGGCTCGGTGCACTCGGTGCAGGCACGGTCGCAACGCTCAAGGTTCCTAACCTTCCGGCCGGCACCAAGGCGATCACCGCGAATGTCACAGTGACGGCGCCCACCGCGAACGGCAGCCTGTCGCTCTACCCGTACGGGGTGACCCGGCCCAACGTGTCGAGCCTGAACTTCGTCAAGGCCCAGACCGTGTCCAACCTGGTGACGGTAGCTGTCGATGCCAGTGGTCGGGTCAACGTCTACAACGCGAGCGGCTCGACCCAGGTGATCGTCGATCTCGTTGGCTACTACTCGGTCGGGCGGGGAAGCAAGTACCTGACGGTCGGACCCAGCAAGTTCATCGACACCCGGAGCGGAATCGGGCTACCCAAGGCCAAGGTCACGGGCGGCACGACCAAGTCCGTGGTCATTCCCGGCCTCGCGGCCGGGACAACCGCGGTCGCCCTCAACGTGACCGTGTCCGCTCCGACGAAGGCGGGCTTCGTCACCGTGTTCCCCTCGGATGCAAGCCGCCCGTCCCCGTCCACCATCACCTTCGCCGCCGCTCAGACCATCTCCAACATGGTGGTCGTGCGTCCGGGAACCGGAAACAAGGTCAGCTTCTACGTGAGCAGTGGTGCGGCTGACCTGGTGGTACATGTCGTGGGTCGCTACACCCCCTGAGAAGGGGAACAGGCGAGATTCCCACGTAACGTCTGACCCCGTTACGGCGACGCTGCCGTAACGGGGTCAGCCGCCTTGGCCCGTCTCGCTGGCATGTAGCCCCTCCTTCCCGCTGCCACAGTCGACAGCGATTCGGACCTGAGTCCGGTTGCGTGGTATTCGTTGAAGCGTGAAGCAGCTTCGTGTCGTCGTGTCCAGCACCCGTCCCGGCCGCATCGGCCCCGTCGTGGCCGAGTGGGTCGCCGCCCAGGCGCCCGCCGACGAGTGGCAGGTCGAGCTCGTCGACCTCTCGACCCTCCCGTTCTTCGACGAGGAGGACATGCCGAAGAACGGCAACTACGCCAAGCCGCACACCAAGGCCTGGGCCAAGCAGGTCTTCGAGGCCGACGCCGTCGTCGTCGTGACGCCGCAGTACAACCGCAGCTTCCCGGCCCCCATCAAGAACGCCGTCGACTACCTCTTCGCCGAGTGGCACGCCAAGCCGGTCGCCCTCGTCGGCTACGGCTGGACGGGCGCCTCCGACGCCACTGCCGACCTCACCAAGGTCCTCGGACACGTCAAGGCCGACGTCGTCGGCGCGACGGGCCTTGTCTTCACCCAGGACGTCTCCCCCACCGGCGAGTTCACCGTGACCGACGAGCGCCGCGCCGAGCTCGCCGAGCTCCTCTCGACCCTCGCCGCCCGCACAGACGCGAACACCGACAGCGACGCGGACGCCCTCAGCGCCTGAGCGGCTTCACCGACGCGGCGGCAGCCGAATCGCGTTGGAGGCGCGGTATCGCGGCGAGCAGGACGAGGATCCCGCTCGACCACAGCGGCATGGCCACGACCATCGCCACCGCCAGCCACGCAGGGCGCGACCGTCGCGCCGCCCATCCCGCCAGCACGACGGCGACCGGCAGGCGCACGAGCAGCGGCGGGTAGAAGGCCTGCGTCGGCGGCGTCGGCGCGTCGGTGAGGAACTCGACCCAGCGCGTCCAGAGCTCGGGCGCCGCGGCGTACGAGACGACGACGATCGCGGCGGTTGCACCCAGGCTCAGCGCGAGGGCGCGCCACTCGCGCCGGACGGCGAACCACACCGGGCCCAGCCCGGGCGTCACCTTCGTCAGCAGCGGCAAGGCCCATGCCCAGGCGCCCCGACGCCGCAGACCGAGGACGCACGCGACGGCGAGGAACGCCTCGATGTTGCCGATGACGAGCGCCGGCGGCACGACGTAGAGCAGCGTGAGCCACCGCCACCGCGGCGGCAGCGGCCAGAGCAGCCAGACCAGCGCGGCGGCGAGCAGGCCCGACCAGACCACGAGGAAGGCGGGCCACGGCAGCAGGGTCAGTGGCCAGATCAGCTGCGCGAACGCCGGCGAGTAGTTGAACGCGTCCGGGGTGCCGGGCGGAACGCCGTAGGGCGACACCTGCCAGACGGCCCAGTAGGCGTGCGCAGAGTCGGCGCCGTAGGTGTCGAGCCGGCTCAGGGCCAGCGCCCACAGCGCGACAGGCAGGCTGACCCAGAGCGCGAGCCGGACGACGCGGCCGAGCTCCTCGCGGCGGCCCGCGCGCTCGACGGACGCGTCTGCCGCGTCTTTGGTGCCCTCCTTGCCCGAGGGGTGCGGCGTGCTCGAGAGTGTCGACGCGGTGTCGAGGTCGGCCCGCTCTCGGCCTGGGCGAGTCATCGTGGCGCCCCGAGGAGGACATAGCCGTCACCGCTTGCCGTGCGGGTCCAACCGGCACCGACCAGGTGCTGCACGACCGGCGCGTTGTCGGTCAGCAAGGCTGCGCCACAGTTCAGCTCGGCTGGGTAGGCCCGCCCCCCGTCGGCGCCGGCGACGAACCGGTGGTACGCCTCGATGCGGTCGGCGGTGCGGATCTCGACGCGGGTGTCCATCGTCGGGCGCAGCCCCGGGTGCGCCCACTCGAGCCACCCGCCGACGGCCTCGTCGCTGCAGACGACCGTGCCCGCGGGGAGGGCGGCGAGCGGACCGTCGATCGTCGGGGCACCGAGCGCCGCGCGTGCTGCGAC
>JAEXXY010000140.1 GCA_023451855.1 Actinomycetes bacterium | reverse complement strand
CTGTGGGCCTACTCCGGGCGGCGCGACCCCCGCAGCGACCCGTCGTTCATGTTGGGGTCGGTGCCGCAGCACGTCGGGCCCGGCTTCCCGCCCGCGTTCGTGTCGGCCGGCAACGGCGACCCGCTCCTGCCGCACTCCCTCGGCCTCGCCGCGACGCTCGAGCGGCTCGGATCCGACGTCGACACCCTCTTCTTCCCCGCGGACCACGAGCCGCCGCTGGCGCACGAGTACCAGTTCGACCTCGACGGCGACGCCGGCCGGCTCGCCCTCGACCGGGCCGTCGCGTTCCTGCGCCGCGTCACCGCCTGAGCCGGGAGGACGCCGCGCCCGCTCGCTGCTTGGCCGGTGTCGGCGGCGCGGGGCAGGATCGGGGCATGCTCCTGTCCGACGTCGTCGACACCTCGCGCGCCGTCGCGGCCACGTCGTCGCGCACCGCCAAGGTCGAGGCCCTCGCCGCCTGCCTGTCCCGCGCCGCGCTCGACGGCCCCGACACCGTCGAGGTCGTGGCCGCCCACCTGTCCGGGGTACTCCCCCAGCGACGCATCGGCGTCAGCTGGCGTGGCCTCCGGTCGCTGCCCGAGCCGGCCGACGAGCCGACGCTCACGGTCGCCGACGTCGACGCCGCCGCCACGGCCATGGCCGGGCTCGGCGGGTCCGGTTCCACCGCAAGCCGTTCGGCCGCCGTCAAGGAGCTCTTCGCGCGCGCCACCGCCGACGAGCAGAGCTGGCTCCGCGGCCTCATCACCGGCGAGACGCGGCAGGGTGCGGGCGACGGTGTCATGCTGCAGGCCGTGGCGAAGGCCGCCGACGTGCCCGACGCCGCGGTGCGCCGGGCGGTCATGCTCGCCGGGTTCACCGGGCCGGTGGCGCGGGCAGCGCTCGACGGTGGTGTCACGGCCCTCGAGGCGATCACGCTGGAGGTCGGCCGACCCCTACGGCCGATGCTCGCCGGGTCGGCCCCCGACGTCGCCTCAGCCCTCGACACCCTCGGCGGCGAGGTGGTCGTCGAGACCAAGCTCGACGGCATCCGGCTGCAGGCCCATGTCGACCGACGCACCGACCCGGGCACGGTGCGCCTCTTCACCCGCACGCTCGAGGAGGTCACCGACCGGATGCCGGAGATCACCGAGGCCCTGGGCGGTCTCGACGTCGACACCGCGGTGCTCGACGGCGAGGTCATCGCCCTCGGTGAGGGCGGGCGCCCCCAGCCGTTCCAGGTCACCGGGGCGCGCACCGCCAGCACCGCCGACGTCGAGCGCCTGCGCGCCGAGGTGCCGTTGACCCCCTTCTTCTTCGACCTGCTGCACCTCGACGGCCGGGACCTGCTCGATGCCCCGGCCCGCGAGCGCTGGTCGTCGCTCGCCGCCACCGTGCCACCGGCCTGGCTCGTGCCGCGCCTCGCGACCAACGACGCCGACGCCGCGTCGGGCTTCTTCGCCGACCTCGTCGCCGCCGGGCACGAGGGCGTCGTCGTCAAGGACCCTGACCTGCCCTACGCCGCAGGCCGGCGCGGACCGGGCTGGGTCAAGGTCAAGCCGCGGCACACCCTCGACCTCGTCGTCCTCGCCGTCGAGTGGGGCAGCGGCCGGCGCCGCGGCTGGCTCTCCAACATCCACCTCGGCGCCCGCGACGCCGACACCGGCGAGCTCGTGATGCTCGGCAAGACGTTCAAGGGCATGACCGACGAGATGCTCGCCTGGCAGACCGAGCGGTTCCGCGAGCTCGCGGTCGAGGACCCCGACGCCGGCGAGTGGGTCGTGCACCTGCGCCCCGAGCAGGTCGTCGAGATCGCCTTCGATGGCGTCCAGCGCTCGAGCCGCTACCCGGGCGGGATGGCCCTGCGGTTCGCGCGCGTCCTGCGCTACCGCGACGACAAGCCCGTCGACGAGGTCGACACCGTGCAGGCAGTACGCGCACTCGCCGGGTGGTGACCCTGCAGGTCCGTGCAGTGCGCCCGTCTTTGTGACGCTTTGCGCAGGTTGCGCCGGTACCCTCGGGCGCGCAGGGGACCCACGGGACTCCTGCCTCCACGACAGATCCCACGGGACGCACGGCTGTACTGCGCGCTCCCGTGGCGGCGAAGGGTCCGGCTGCATGCGTTCTCCAGGGGTGGGCCGCCTGCGGCCGACGACGTCCGCGCTCCTCTCGACGGGACTCGCCGCCGCGCTCGCGCTCGGTCCGACCGGAGCCGCAGGGGCGGCCGGCACGGCAGGTTCCGGCGGTTCGGCAGGCACGGGATCGACAGGCACGACGGCGCAGACGGCTGCGACCGGCGCCCCGGCATCGGCCCCCAGGGGTCCGGGCGCCGCGGCGGTCTCGCGCCAGGTGTCCTACCGCGGGGTGCACCTGCGGGTGCCGGGCGACTGGCAGGTCGTCGACCTCGACGCCGACCCCACCCGGTGCGTCCGCCTCGACGTCCGGGCCGTCTACCTCGGCGAGCCGGCCGCGCAGCAGAACTGCCCGGCCCACCTCGTCGGCCGGTCCGACACGGTCTGGCTGCACCCGACGACCGCACGGGACACGCGCTCGACCTCGTCCCGGCAGACGCGCGTGGGCTCGCTGCCGGCACACACGGCGCGTAACCCCGACGGCCGCACGAAGCTCGTCCGGTTCACGACGCCCGGGGTCACGGCCGACGCCGCGTGGTCGGGCGACGAGGCCGCCGTCGACGACGTCCTGTCCACGGCGAGCACGACCGGCCCGTCGGCCACCGCGACGCCCACTACAACCTCCACCACGGCGGCGGCCACCGCGGGTGTCAGCCGGGCGTTCACGCGTCCGGCCCTCTCCCCGACCACCACGACGAACGCGAGCACGGCGGCCACCGCCGGGACGGGGGCCTCGAACGGCTTCCGGGGCATGGGCTTCGACACCTGCGCCGCACCGTCGCTGGCGACGATGCAGCAGTGGTACGCGTCCTCGCCCTACCGCGCGATGGGCATCTACATCGGCGGGTCGATGCGGGCCTGCGGTGACGGCAACCTCTCCGCGTCGTACGTCAGCCAGGTGACCGGCGGCGGCTGGGGTCTCATGCCGATCTACGTCGATGTCCAGGCGCCGTGCGTCAACCAGTCGGGCCTGGCCAAGATCGACCCGACGAAGGCTGCCGCGCAGGGCACCACGGCCGCGAGCGACGCCGTCGCCCGCGCCCAGGCGTTCGGGCTCGGATCGGGCACGCCGATCTACTACGACATGGAGGCCTACGGCTCCAGCACGTCGACGGCCGCGTCCTGTCGCCAGACTGTCCTGACGTTCCTCACGGCGTGGACCACCGAGCTCAAGCGCCTCGGCTACCGGTCGGGCGTCTACGGCAGCACATCCTCCGTCATGGTCGACATGGCGAACGCCGTCGGCACGAGCGGGTTCACGCCTCCCGACGACGTGTGGTTCGCGAACTGGAACGGCCTGCAGACCCTCTCGGACTCCGCCGCGTTCCCGGCGTTCAAGGACTCCTTCTGGGCCCTGGGGCAACGGATCCACCAGTACCGCCTCACGACCGAGTCCTGGGGCGGCGTCTCGATCAACATCGACGCGAACTGGGTCGGCGGCCACGTCGTCGGCACGCCGGTGCCCGTCGACTACGGCGCGGGCACGTTCGGCCCGGGCAGCACGTCGTTCGTCTTCACCGGCTCGATGACGGCGTGGTGGTCGAACGCCCCGCAGGGCCTGCGCGCCCGCTCGTACTACACCTACGCGAACGGCAAGACCGAGTCGAACGGCGCCACGTGGGCACCGCAGCTCGCGCCCGGGCTGTACTCCGTCAACGCGTCGGTGCCCACGACGAAGGCCCCGGCCCGGGCGACGTACACGCTCACCGACGCCGACGGCTCGCGCGTGCTCACCGTCGACCAGGCGACCTCGGGCGCGACGGCCTCGCTGGGCAGGGTCCGCGTCCTCACCGGCCGGGCGGCGAGCGTGCACGTCGGTGACAACGACCTCAGCGCGATGCCGAGCCCGACCACGTCGACGGTCGGTGTCGACGCCATGACCTTCCAGCTCGTGGCGACGGCGCCCTCGGCGCCCGGCTCGGTCTCGGCGGTGCCGGGTGACGCCCGGGCGACGGTCAGCTGGTCGGCGGCCACCGACAACGGCAGCCCCGTCACCGGCTACACGGTGACGGCCTCTCCCGGTGGCGCGAAGGTCACGACGAGCGCGTCGGCCCGCTCGGCCGTCGTTCCCGGCCTGGCCAACGGCACGGCCTACACGTTCACCGTCACGGCGACGAACGCCGCGGGCACGGGCGCGGCCTCGACGCGAACGCTGGCCGTCACGCCGCTGCCGCACGGGCACCTCGTCCCCGTCGCCCCGGCGCGGCTGCTCGACACCCGTGCCGGCACGGCGAGCAACCCGGTGAAGACCGCGCTCGCACCGCGAGCCGCCCTGACGGTCCGGGTCGCCGGGGTCTCCGGCTCGCCGGTGCCGTCGGGCTCGACGGCGGCTGCGGT